>JAFGQO010000191.1 GCA_016935615.1 Bacteroidales bacterium | reverse complement strand
TTGATATAAAAACTTAGAAAATGTCAAGATTTGATTTTAGTTATGTTCTTTTTCTGCTGAATATCCTGCTGAAAAATCCTCCTGAATCTTCGTGATAATACTTATTATCATACCCGTATTTAAAGGATTCTTTGCGTATGTTCAGATCATTGATAAGAATGCTGAAATTATCAAAATTATTATTCTTCATGGCTTTTAATGCATTTTTAAAAGCATCTCTGATGGTGTATTCCATGCGAACAACAAATATGTTCACATCAGAATGTTTCATTAAAAGGAAGGTTTCGGAAACAATACCTACGGGTGCAGAATCAATAACAATGTAGTCGTACATTCCTTTTAAGGTTTCGATGAATTCTGTTGTTCTTTCCGAAGAAATCAGCTCTGCAGGATTTGGAGCAGCAGGTCCTGCTGATATGAGATCAAGATTTTCAATTTCTGTCGGAAGAATAATATCATCTATTACTGCCTTGTCAATTAAGAAAGAGCTAATACCGATCATATTGCTTGATCCGAATTCCTGGTGAACTTTCGGCCGCCGCAAATCAAATTCAAGCAAAGCAGTTTTATGACCGTTCAGAGCCAGTACAGAGGCAAAATTTATAGAACAGAAAGACTTGCCGTCTCCACTGGAGGAGGAAGTAAATAATACCACCTGCTTTTTGCCACTATGGTCAAAGAACTGGAAATTTGTCCGGACTCCCCGGAACGATTCGGAAACAGATGAATTGGGACGCTGAGCAACAACAAGATTTGTTTTTCTGAAATTATGGAATATTTTCCCTAAAATCGGATTTTCAGCAACCTGCTCTATCTCTTCCAGTGTATTGATCCGATTATTGAAGAAGTCGATAACCAGAACATATCCGGTCGGTATGAGTAAAGCAAGAAATAGTGCAATGGCATAATTTAATTTCGTTCTGGGAGCTACTATTTTGGGTTTTATGGATCGGGCAGGCTCTATAACTTCATAATCCGGCATGCTTGAAGCTTTTGCTATCTGGGCTTCTGAACGTTTCTGAAGAAGAAAAGTGTAAATTGCACTGTTCAATTCAAATTTCCTTTCAATGCCTTTCAGTTGCAACTCTGTTTTTGGCATCATAGAGATCTGATTGGAGAGTTTGGAGATCCGATAGTCTATTTCATTGATCGAACTTGAAAGAGTTTTCAGGGAACTTGAAACATTTTCGAGAATGGTATTTTTTAAATTTTCAGTTCTCTGGTTGTAATTTTTTAAAAGAATATTATCGGAACTCTGGTTGTTTCCAATATGTCTGGCTCTTTCTGAATTAACAGCAAGCAATTCAGTAACAAGGCCTGTAAGTATTGGGTCAACGACATTCATGGAAGAAGGAGCGACCAGGTCAGATATATCTTTATTTTTATTAAAATAATCCCGTAAATACAAATAATACCTTTGCTGTTGCTGAAGAAGGGCTTTTTCAGATTCCAGCTGGTCTAATCTGGCAAAGATCTGTTGTCCCTGGAAACTGAGGTCCATCACCTGGTGTGAAGTACGAAAACTTTTCAAGTTGGCTTCTGCGGTGGAAAGCGAATCCTTAAATTCTGATATTTGTGCATCAATAAACGATACGGTGCTTGCAGCAGCATTGTTCTTCTTCTGCAGGTTTCGATCCAAAAAGACCGATGCGAACATATTAATAAAATCAGTGACCCTATAATAATCAGTACCTTTCAACGAAATTTCTATGATTGAAGCTGTCGGACTGATTGCTTCAACAGAGAGATAGCCCTGGTATTCAAACGTTAAATAGTTGGTGTTGTGGAAATGAAAGAATAATTCCCTGTTTTTAGTATAGTCTTTATTGAATTTTTCGGTCTTAAGAATTTGAAAGTTAAAATACTCAGTTTTGATTTCCTGGCCGAATTTATAATTGTAGTTAAAAATTTTGTAAGGAACTACGCCGGTGATATTATCGTCGATATAATTGTAAAGATAGATATCGTTATTTTGTGGTTTTGTATATATTTTGAATGTATTGTCATCAATGAATTCGATATAGAAATCCAGGTAGGTTGCCTGGGGGTGAGTCGGGTCAACAAGTATTTGAATAGGAGATTCGTTATAAAGTTCTGTTTTCTTAACAAAACTGGTGTTTCTTAGCAATTCGGAAAAATAACTTTTATTATAACTGTAGATCGAAGATTTTATATCCATTCTTTCAATGGTTTCCTTTATTATTGAAAAAGATTTCAGAACCTCAATTTCGTTATCAATGTTGTTTTGTCCTGAAAACAATGCCATGCTTGAAAGGAAATCATTTGTGCCCGACAGGGCGCTTCGTTCCTTTTCGGATATCATAATGGTTGCATTGTTCTTGTATAGTATATTTGATGTCTTATTGAATATAAAAGTAATTCCAAGAAATAGCACTGCTAACAGGATATAACTTTTTTTAAATTCCAAAAAACGCTGTACCAGCTTTTTGTAATTCAGATCTTGTTGCTGCAAATTATCGTATGTTTCTTTCATTCTGAAAAATAATAAAAATTATTAGAACAAAGACAGAACTGCAATCAGGGTGGTAATGGTCGTCAGCATAAGATAAACAGGTGTATAATCTCTCATTTGCCGGTATTTGGTTCTTACAGGATCGACAATAAGAATGTCATTTGGCAACAGATAATAATTTTCAGATTCTGCAATTTTTTTATTTGTTAAATCCAGGTATTGATAGGTTATAACATTGTCTTTTTCGCGAACAAGCGTGACCTTCGTTTTATCACCAAAATCAGATACATCACTGGCAAGAGCCAATGCCTGGAATACAGTTATTTTCTCATCAAAAAATGTAAAATTACCGGGATTTTTAACTTCACCCAGAACGGTGATCTTATTTCCGACAAACCTGATACGGATGGAAATATTTGTCAGGTATTTGTTGAGTTCTTGTTCAAGTTTGTTTCGTGCCTCTTCCAGGGTAAGATCTTTAAGTATAATATTACCGATAAACGGGAAATTGATGTATCCTTTATCCGATACTTCATACGATATTAACTGCTCATCTGCATATCCATATCTTACATCCTGCTCAAAGATTTGAGATGTCCTTTCATCAAGGCTGTATATTTTTATATACAAATAATCATATGGCTGGATCGTTTTTTCAAGCCTGTCATTGTCGAATTTATCTTTTGTGTCAGAGTCTTCAATAGTATATTTAAGCTTCTCCGTTGGAATACAACTGACAGCCAGAATGAGGATAAGAGAAAATACAGAAATTCTTAGCATTTGAATAAAACTTTGGTAATAATAGCAAAGATATTAGAGGAAAGGAGAAATACAATATTTTTAATGACCTCCTGCACGAAAGACACTCAAAATTGTTCTGAAGAAAAGGATAAAGTCTGCCTTCAATGACCAGTTATCGATGTATTGCATATCCAGTTTCATCCATTTTTCAAAGATTACGTCGTTCCTGTTGGGAAATAATTGCCAGGTACATGTAATGCCGGGCTTTACTGAGAGTCTTCGTAACTGCCAGCGTTCGTATTTTTCAACCTCATCCGGAAGAGGAGGCCTCGGGCCTATGAGAGACATTTCTCCCTTCAGCACATTGAAAAGCTGAGGAAGTTCATCAAGGCCTGTTTTTCTTAATACTTTTCCGACAGGAGTAATACGGGGGTCTTTTTTTATTTTGAATGCCGGGCCGTCACTTTCATTCATTTCTATAAGCCTGGCCTTCAATTTTTCTGCATTCTGAATCATGGTCCGGAATTTGTAAATATAAAATTTCCGTCCTCTCAGGCCCACTCTTTCCTGTTTAAAAACAATAGGCCCTTTGGATGTAGTTTTGATCAAAACGGAAACCAGTAACATAAACGGAGATAACAGGAAAAGTAAAGAGAATGAGATCCAAAAATCCATAAACGATTTCCATGATAATGCAAAACGGTTTCGCGGGGATGAACTGAAAGTCAGAAACTGTACGTTGTTAAAATTTGTTATGTAAGCGTTTGCATAAGACATGGGAGAGAAGCTTGACTGCAAACGGAAGATAACTCCGATTTCCTCACATGCCTGGATCAGATCATGGATCCGGTTTTCATCTACCGTGCTTTTGCAGTAGATCACTTCGTCGATGATATCGACTTTGATAAGGTCTTTGATGGATATTTTATCAGGAAGAAGTCTAACCCGTTTTCCATACTTTTTTCTGATCTTATCAGAATCTGATAAGATCATAAGTATTCTGAATCCCCATTCTTTGTATATAAGAATATCCGAGATGAACTGATCGGATTCATCATCGGCATAAAGAATTACATTGTGAACATTGTGACCGTTTACCCTGAAATATTTGAAAACCCGGTAAATAATCATCCTGAGAATGAATAATGACAGAAGATTTACAACAGTGAATGAAATGATCATGTAATGGCTGAAAATCTCAAGATTAAATATATGCTTGTACAGGAATATCAGAAGAAAACCGATAAAGTTAAAATTCAGTAGTTTAAACAATACCGAGAGTGTTGATCTGGTCCTGGGAACATCCGAAATGTTCATCATCTTTAACAGCAAAGCCCATGTCGGAATGATGAGCAACAACATATATACATAATCAATGGTGAAAACAAAATAATTTGTTTCGATAAGATTGGCTATATAATAGGCTGTGAAATACGATATTATTGTGATAATAATGTCAAGTAACGGGAAAACTGTCTGTATTTTGTTTAATAGAAACAGATTCAGGAATTTATCTTTTAACGTTAACATGAATGATTTCATATAGATTGTTGAAATTATTATGAAGCAAATTTATCATCTTTATTACATTAAATGATAGAATATATACGAATTACAGC
>JAFGQO010000190.1 GCA_016935615.1 Bacteroidales bacterium | reverse complement strand
ATCCATAATCTATTATATATAAATCCCATTATTAATTATAGATTGCACACTATGGAAACAGAAAAATCAATCCTTGAAATAAAAGAGAAAATTGAAGAACTCAAAGAGCGGGACGAAAATGGAAACACCAGTTTGAGCTCAGAGATCAATGAGTATGAGATTAAGCTGAGAGATCTTATGTGGTCTCTCCATTTGGGTTTGTCTCCGTGGGAAATTGTTCAATTGAGCCGGCATCCCGAACGACCTGTTTTACAAGATTATCTTGAATTGATTTTTAAAAATTTTGTAGAATTCAGGGGTGACAGGTATTATTCGGACGACCGGGCCATTATTGGGGGTTTTGCCGAAATAGGAGACCAAAAAATCATGCTAATTGGTCATAATAAAGGCAAAAACACAGAGGAAAATGTTGAAAGAAATTTCGGTATGAGCCGGCCCGAAGGTTACAGAAAGGCACTCAGGCTGATGAAATTAGCCGAACGTTTTACTATTCCTATTGTAACTTTCATCGATACTCCAGGTGCTTTTCCGGGTCTTGAAGCCGAAGAAAGAGGGCAGGCTGAAGCCATAGCCAGGAATATTACGGAAATGACTTCAATCGAAGTACCAATAATATCAGTAGTTATTGGCGAAGGTGGGAGTGGTGGTGCTTTGGGTATAGGAGTCGGGGATAAGATCCTGATGCTATCAAACGCTATATATTCAGTTATCTCACCTGAAGGATGTGCTTCAATACTTTGGAGAGACGCCAAATATGCTGCCGATGCGGCAGCAGCCCTAAACCTAACTGCAAATTCACTGCTCAATCTGAATGTAATTGATGAAATCATCAAAGAGCCCAGTGAAGGAGCACATGCAAATTACCAGCAAACTGCAAACGCTGTTAAAAAATCTGTCATTAAAAACATTAAGAAACTGAAAGGATTAAGTGCTAACGAGTTAATCGAAACCAGATTCAGAAAATATTCCAAAATAGGAAAATTTTCTATCGTTGGCTGATCATAAGTTGCTGTTATGTTTTGATCCTGGTAGATATGAATCAAAATTATATCTTGTTACTATTACTTTATTCATATGGAGAAAAAGACTAAACTGCGAATAACTGATACCACATTAAGAGATGGTCATCAATCCCTTTGGGCGACAAGGATGAGGACAGATGATATCCTTGGAATAATTGAAACCATTGACTCTGTTGGTTACTATTCGCTTGAAGTTTGGGGAGGAGCTACATTCGATGTGTGTTTAAGGTTTTTGCGTGAAAATCCGTGGGAGAGGTTACGACAGATTAAGGCAAAGGCAGTTAAAACTCCGTTACAGATGTTATTGAGAGGCCAGAATATCGTTGGTTATAAAAACTATTCTGACGATCTGGTTGAAAGGTTTGTTGGTACTGCACAGGAAAACGGAATAGACATTTTCAGGATATTTGATGCCCTGAATGATTCAAGGAATTTGCAGTCGGCGATCAGGGCTGTAAAAAAATACGGGGCACATGCCCAGGGTACGCTTTCCTATACGGTAAGTCCCGTGCATACTGTCGAAAAATATGTCAGCGATGCAAAGGAACAGGTGGATCTTGGTATTGATTCGCTTTGCATCAAAGATATGGCGGGATTATTATCTCCTGCCAAAGCAAAGGAACTGGTATCAGCTTTGATCAGCGAATTGGATATTCCTGTTCAGATTCATTGCCATGCTACAAGCGGTATGGCAGTACTGACTTATTATGAAGGAGTTAAAGTCGGAGCCGGGGCTATCGATTGTGCAATAGCTGCTATGGCAGGTTTTTCCTCGCAACCTCCGGTGGAAACTATCGATGCTATATTCCGGGAAACAGAATTCGAAGTTGATCTCAATCTTGAAGCGATAAGAAAGGTCAATAAATATTTTGCCGATCTTTCACCAAGACGGTCAAAAGGGAGAGGATTTGAACCTATAATCGATTCGGAAATTCTGATTCATCAGATTCCCGGTGGAATGATCTCAAACTTTCGTTCGCAGTTGGAACAACAGGGAGCAATTGAAAAACTGCCAGAGGCACTGGAAGAAGTTAGCCGGGTAAGGAAAGACCTGGGATATCCTCCGCTGGTCACTCCTACAAGTCAGATTGTTGGTACACAGGCAGTAATGAATGTTATAGCGGGCAAAAGGTATAAAATTGTCCCCCAGGAAGTTAAAAACTATGTGAAAGGCCTGTATGGTCGCTCACCTGCTCCCATAGATCCAAAATTTATTAAAAAAATACTTGGTAACGAAAAACCAATAGATCATCGTCCGGCCGATGATCTTAAAAATGTACTGCCTCATGCAACAGATGATATCAAAGAGCCGGAACTAATTGCAAATGAAGAAGATATTCTGACCTATTGTATTTTTCCCGAGGTATCCATGGAATATTTTAAATGGAGAGCACTCCCGGAGGACAAAAGACCTAAAACTCCTGCAGATATTGAAGTGGAGGCATTTACACCACCACCGGAAACTAAAAAGAAATATCTTGTTGAAGCAGCTCAATCACAAACTGTTGATCCTATGCTTCATCCCGATGATATTGAAAAACTGGAAAACCTTATTGAAAAAGCCTCGAATATGGAGGTGCATGAACTTATTATAAAGAAGGGTGACTTTAATCTGGCCCTGAAGAAAGGAAACAATGGCTCAAATGATTCGTCAAATTCTCGGGATGCAATAGCTGCTGAAAAAAAGGAAAAGAATGACACCGGTAAACCGGAAGAAAAAGAAAAATCTCTCGGGAATAAAGCAGAAGAGTCTGCCGGGAAAACAGAAGAAGAACCTGTTGGGAAAAAAGCCGAGCAAGCTGTCGCTGAATACAAAGATTATATTAATGCTGTTATGGCCGGCACATTTTATCATGCTCCCGGAATAAATAAGCCTCCTTTTGTTGAGGAAGGGGCAATTGCCAATAAAGGTGACACTATTTTTATCCTGGAAGCTATGAAACTTATTAATGAGATAAAAGCTCCCTTTAAAATAAAAGTTCTGAAGGTTCTTATTAATAATGGTGATACGGTTACAAAGAACCAGCCTGTTATGGCTGTTGAAAAAGTATAATTCACTCCGGATTAACAAGATGTACAATTATTTTTTATCAGTGTGGGCAGTTGATTCTGACAGATCTGCACAGGGATCATACATCTGATGTTATCTCAACAATACTGTGTTCTGAATGATGAATGAAAGGTAATCAGAGCATTTATTCAAACAATTCATTATATCGGGTAAACTTTACAGATTCGACATACTTTTATAGGCATGCCTGCAACTTAATACACAAAACAGTCGAATCCTAAGATTGAAACGGGTGTTTCCTAATTTGAGTTATAAATTCAGTTTGATACCGAATATGAGTTGAATCTTATTCGGTCATTGTAAAGATAATCCCCTTCATTTGTGATATAGCAAAATGCAGTTGAGTAGATCAAAATGCAATATTTTCCAACTTTAACGAACGGATGTTTATTATTTGCATATCTCATAAATTGCTTCTATTTTCCCCTCATGCATATGAGTTAATTCGGAAGAAAAAATATCGTTTCAGAATCATCAATAATTTCCAAAAAAATAGTTGATAATGAACTTAAAAATAATCACGCTAAAGTATTGGATAATAGCTATTTTAGTGTTTTTAGTATTGATCATGGGATTGTTCTTTTTTTCAAACAGAACACTACACTATTTTTTCAAAGACAAAATTTGGGCTCATAAAGTAAATACAATTGAAAAACTGGATAAAGCAAAGAAGAGGTTTTCAGGAATAGAGCTTGATGTGGTGTTTTATTCAGATAGCAATTATTTTGATGTGAATCATCCGCCTGAGAAATCTACCGACCTTTCATTGATTGAATATTTTCAATCTCAGGAGGAACATGTTGATCAAAAATACTGGATTGATTGTAAAAATCTGAATTATTACAACCAAACTGCAGCTGTTGTAAGATTGGATTCCATATCCCAACTATTCAAAATAAATAAGAAAAATATTATCGTGGAGTCAGTTCATCCCGAATTTTTAACGTCATTTGCCGATAAGGGATTTTTAACTTCCTATTATTTGCCACAAAAATTATACATGTTTGATCAGGAAACTCTAAATCTTGTAATAGAAAGAATAAAAATAAATGTGATTATTTCTAAAACTACCTATTTGTCTACCGATTACAGGGATTATAATATTATTGATAAATACTTTCCGGAACACCCTAAATTAATCTGGTTTGTTGTATATGGAGAAGCAAGTCATATCAAAGCGAGAATATTATTATATAAGATATTACTGGATGAAAAAGTGGATGTATTGCTTATTCCTTATCCTTAAGTGAATTAGAACAATGAAAACTTTCACAGATACTAAGAATAATAATACCAGACAACATTGCAAATGAAGAAAATTCAGGCATTGCTTAGAGTACTAAAAGAAATTTATCCTCCATTATTGATCCTTATTGTTTTTTTCCCCATTGCTATTGGATTCATAATTGATAATAAATTGTCAGATGCAAGGTATATCCTTATTAATTTGTTGTGGCTGCCATTGTTTACAATTCCCTATATTTTCCTGCAAAAAAGAATAATTTATCATCTGATTGTTTCATTTTTTTTCATTGTTGGATTTATTGAAACAGGTCATTGGATCATTTTAAAGGGACCAATAACCATTACAAGTTTGTTTGTTATTTCGAATACTAATATTCAGGAAGCCTTTGAATTCTTTGATTTAAAGGCTACCTATTGGCTGATAGTGTTAATTCCTTATTCCTGTCTTTTTATTATTTCATTGCGTAAGTCTCCCAACATATCCCCATCTAAAATGAAACCCTGGATTATTGGCTTCATCTTTCTGGTTTCCGCAGGTTTTATATTGGAAAATGCCATTCACGGAAGACATACCAGAAAAGGAGTTCCTCAGATAGCAAAGGTCACTTTCTCTTTTATTGATAAAAGAAATCTTTACAAAGAAGCAATGCAGGACATTGATCCAAGAGAAGTCAACGCTGTTTCTTCTTTTGATGTGGCAAGTCAGACTTTTGTCTTGATTTTGGGTGAGTCATGCAACAGGCATCACATGTCTTTGTATGGAGCTATCAGAAAAACAAATCCTTTGTTGGAAACAAGAGATGATTTAATTGTCTATAATGATGTGATTTCTCCCTATTCGAACACTTTAAATTCTGTATTGACAATCTTTTCGCAATCAAATCTTGAACAAAACATTTGTTTTAAAGAAAGCGTTGATATAATTGATGTTTTTCATTCAGCTGGTTTTAAAACCTACTGGATTTCAAATCAGTCTCCAATTGGAATATGGGATAACCTGGTTACAGTACTTGCAAAAAAAACCGACTATATTAAGTTTGTGAATACCAGCAGCAATTCTTCATTTGAAGCAATTCTGACAACTTCGTATGATTCCAAATTATTTGAACCATTTATTGAGGTGCTGGAAGAAAATGTATCCAGGAAATTTATCGTTATTCACCTGATGGGAAGTCATTCAGCTTATTCTAAAAGATATCCAAAAAGTTTTGAGGTATTTGCCGGTATCGATTCAAAAGAAAAAACAATTGCAGAATATGATAACTCAATATTATACAATGACTATATCGTTGATAGTCTGTTGAACATTCTAAAATCGAGAAATTCAACTGATAATGATAAGATAGCTGCTGCTATCTATTTATCTGACCATTCTGAAAATGTTTATGACGAAATGGATCGTGTGGGACATGATTTTTCTAATGAGTTACCAAAAGCAAATGTTGATATTCCTTTTCTCGTTTGGCTTTCACCTTCATATATTCAAATGAATAAAGATCTGGTCGAAAGTATATATTCAAACGTTAATAAGCCTTATGTTGTTGATGATTTATTTCATTCTATGATGGATATTAATGGTATTCAGAGTCCATATTTGGAAGAAGAAAGAAGTATTTTCAATCAGGAATTTAATGAATTGCGCACAAGAATTCTGGAAGATGGAAAAGACTATGATAAAAAATAAAAGGCAAAATGATTTCTGATTATCAGTTGGATACCGAGTATTATATTATTTGTCAGCTTAAACCAAATTCTCAGTAAAACGGATTGAATTCTAATCTGGAGTGGTATAATTCTATTTTCTTTTCCATATAACTGGACATGTGTACTATATTTATAAACATACATGGTAAATAGCCAAATATGGAATACGGGGATTGACTCATAATACATTTATCCGGGGTATAATAAACTTTCCGGACAAAAATACAATGAGGTATAATTGAAACGGCAGCAAATGTATAATCCAAAAATAAAAAATCATGAAACATAAACTATTTGTATTCATTTTATTTGCATTGACTGTATTATCCTGCGAATTCAGAAGATCTGTCAATAAAGATTTTAAAACCGGTCTGGCCACAACAGGCAACGGGCTTTCCTGTGAAAATGTATATTTGACCGATGGCGATAGTAAAATAAATAAAAGGTCTTTTGCTTATGGCGAGAAGTTTTATCTGAATTTCGAAAATATTGAAGGGTTTATAAAGAAGGAAGGTTATGTATTCCCGGGCATGAAAATATCAGTTGTAAGTCAATCCGGAGATACGGTATTAAAGAATGATGATCTATATGCCGGTTATCGGGATGGGATAAATATCTCACCTTTGTTATTGCATACAAATCTGACAGTTGCTGATCCGATACATTCGAATAATGATTATTCACTTTGTGTTATGATTTGGGATAAAATGGGAGAAGGTACTTTTATTGCGGATATGGATTTTAATGTTGTTCCAAACAATCACATTAAAATCGAAAGGAATGCTATTACTTATGATGAGATATATCTGTTTTCTGAGAAAGACAAAACCAGTATTACTGGAAATACTGTAAAGTTTAATGAGAATATATACCTGCTATTTGAAGGTCTTGAAGGATTCAGAGTTGAAGATGGGAAAGTATTTTTGGGACTTAGTATAACAGCAAAAGATTCAGATAATAAACTAATATTGAACGAAGAGGATCTGATCGGCGATTCGGCTATGAATTATTCGGACGTGAAGACAAGGATTGCACCAAACTTCATATTTGCAGGCACTCAAATTAATAATCCTGTCACATGCGAGGTTATGATCTGGGACAAGAAAAGTAATAGTAAAATAAAAGCTACTGTAAAGCTGGAGATAAACTGATCATTCTGCAAATATAGTCGGGAAATAAAGTATCCTGATCCATTCAATTTTCGCCCTGGAGAAACGGATCTTTACCATCCCATTTTCCATCGCCTGCCAGCACTGTATATAGTGCATCGTGCGACATGGTTTCGAATATGGTAAACTCGGTAAAAGATATTGTTCTCAGATCATCTGCAAAAATTCGTTCGTTTGGCAGATCTTCAATGGCCGGTATAACCTCTGACTTTCTCCACCGGTTCCGGATCCCGGAACCAAAAACAGTAATTCCGGGTTTTGGTCCCCAACCTTTACTCATTGTATATGCACATTCCCTGTCGTGAGGATTATGCACCTGGTGGAATCCAATACCGGTCACATAACTAATTCCAACCGGATTCAGTCCCAGTTTGTAATCCATGAGTTCTGATGCCGCATCGATGTATTTCTGTTCTTTTGTAAGACTCCAGTATAGCATGGGAGCACAGGCATATTTAGGTTGTTTGATATTGTGGCCCCAGTCTTTTTGTCCGGTTTTGTTCCCAACAGGATAGGCATGTCGTTGAAGCTCGGCAATATTACTGTCTGCTGCAGCCTGAATGACTGATTTAAAAAATTCCAAGATCGCCGGATCAGTTGATACTTCATTTTGTACGATATAAGAAAATATATAGGCCGGATTATCAAAATGTACATCATTCAAAGAATAACCCTGAGTGGTAAACAAATGACACTTTAAGGAATCGGCAATTGGATACAGCTCTTTTACTTTCTCATGGTCCTTTTCATCTCCCGTTAACAGATATTTTTGAATGTAGTAATATAGTTTTTCCGGTCCGGCAATGTCTTTTTCTCCGTATTCCATTGCTTTTTCAGCGCGATGTATCAGTTTTTCCGAATGTTCGGGTTGGTATGGCTCTATTAGTCTGGCAAGATGCAGAAAAAGACCCGCGGAAGTGCATGTAGCTCTTGGATCGGTTTTGACGGTTCCGTATTTTTTATTGTCCTGGTCCATGGGAGCGGCAAAAGGATCGGGATATCCTTTTGTTTCCGTGCCAAAGTGTATGCTGCCGTCTTCATTCTGAAGGTATTCCCAGACAAGAGTTCCCCACAGGACTTCATCCAGAATATCGGGAATTCCGTTCTCATAATTTACAATGTTGTAATTTTCGTCATAATCACCCGGTATATCATACTGTCCGTCAAAAAATTTTTCCGGGAAGGCTTCGTAGATCATCAGGTTGATGATCGGATTTACCAGGTGATAGGCTCTCCGGTCTGCATCACCGGCATCATGATATCCGCCATAACAGGCAAAGGTGGGCTCTGATCCCTCGACAACAATATTGGCTTCGCCAATCGGGCCATCTACGTCATAGATCAGGGTATGACACGGATTCTTTCTTATTTCCGGCTTTTCTATTGGAGTTCCGCAGCGTTGAAGGTATTGTGCTCTAAAAATGTAATAGGCCAGTCGCCTGGCAAATTCACCGCCCACACCAAAAGGATACGATGAACCGTATCCTTTTACGACAATTTTATACGGACCGCCTTCAGGTACTGCTGAGAGATCTATCCTGTACACATAATCACCTGAGGAATTATCAGGCCCTGTTTCCTGTATGGTCCCTGTGATGACTACTTTTCCGGTATACTGCTCAATTACTTCATAATCGGGCAGGGGACCGTTAATTTTTCTGCTTCCGCCAGTACCAAGCCAGATGGCAAAGTTTGCATAACGCGAATCGGATATGGCACTGTAGCCTGCCTGATTGGTTTTAATAGATTCGCAAAATACTTCACGCTCCTGAAATTGAAAATCCGTATTACCATATGGAGTCTCAATTTTGTATTTTTCACCTTCAATCAAAGGGATTGTTTGCAGATAAACATAGTGGTCACAGGCATCGGCCTGTGTTGCGTACCGGGAGATCTCCTGAACAGGTTTACCATTGATTTTCCAGTCTGAAACATTCTCAATATTCACTTCCGGCAAATCAATCGTATCGCTGGTAAAGAATACAACAAGAATGTCGTTTGAGACAGTGCGAATTTCCTGCAGAGTCAATTTGGCATATATATCCTGGATGACAATGGTGCTGATAAGAAAGGTGATAAAAAATAATCTTTTCATAATTCGACCCGAATTTATTTTCTGAGCATGAAAATAGAATATTCTTGAAAAGAATGCTTGTTATTGGATTGATTTTCTTTCAGAATTTGTACATTATAATTTTAAGATATTATTAAGTCACTGTTCAGTCTGTTGAAATTTGCTGTCGGGTAACCCCCGGTGCTTTATAGTACCGGGTTTTTACTTTCATTTTGTATGACCGATCCGGGCATTGTAACCTTCCTGCATGGGAATCCTTTGTATATACCTGACAATAACCGGATCAGAATAACAACTCAAAATAACTCCTATTCAGAAACTGAGAAATTTGAAATGCTTGGGAATCAAGTCAAAATGGATTTTAAGTTTACCGAAATAAATTTTACTGCCTAAAAAGTTAATTTCATGCCACTAAATCACTAAAACACGAAGATCTACAAAGTAATAATTTTCTGATAATCAAAATTTTGTGATTTTTGAAGACTTAGGGTTTTTATGGCATTTTTTTAAATTTATGACTTTTTGGACAGTTTCTTTTAAGCCTACGGATGCCGGTAACGGAATTGCCTTAAAAGCTGCTCTCATCGTTAGGCGCGGCGTAATCATCATTCTGAAAAGCATTGATGTCTTCTTCCCAGTAATGTATTTTTATCCTGACGGTATCTCTTAAAAAATTAATTCTGCCGATTTCTATTCTGTTTATTTTCAGGCCGGTCCTTTCTTCAAGATCTTTTATCAGTTCCGCTCTGCGGTTTGTACGCACCAAATCAATTCTTTCGTATAGAATTGTTTTGGTTGATTCATGTTTCAGAAGAAAAACTCTTTCAAGCAGAAAGGCAACCAGCAAAATGGTAAAATTGGTGAAAATGAGTTCAGCATAACTTACTTTCTTATTTGCCAATGCATTGATGACTGAAATTCCTATCACCAGGAAGAGATATGTCATTTCTTTGATGGGGATAGGATTGGTACGGTAACGAATAATCCCGAAGATCGCAAACAAACCCAGTGCAAATCCCAGTTGGAGTTTTACATTTTCGAGCAGGAAACACAGCAGGAAAATAACAACGCTGATAAGAATGTAGGTAAAAAGATAATCTTTCCTTTTTGCTATCGGATAATACAACCAGCGAATTGCGATTAGTATCATCAGGGTATTGAAAGAAAATCTGACTGCCAATTCAAAAAAATCTTTCAGGTCTATTAATTCAATACCAAATATTTCGGCATTAGCCATGATGGCGGTAATTGTATTTCCCATTGTTTATTTTATTAATTTTTATAATGCGTTCTTTAAAATTGTTGGTCTTTAATTCATCTTCCGCAAGAGCTCTGCCAATGCAATATTTGCTGAATCCCTGCGGAAAAATCCTGAAATCGGTAAGTGTATTTATGAGGTGAGAATTTCTCACTGTTGCATCCCTTTTTATTTCAATAATTGCAATTTGCTCCAATTCTTTTAATGTCCCATTGACCTGGAAGCTCAGATCGAGATCAATTGTAATTCGTTCATTTAAAGCATTGCTTACAAGTGTGATGCGTGAAAAATTCGTATAGATCTTTGGCTCGAGTTTTATATCAAGGAAGGGAGTGTGTTTTTTTATGTATTCAACCGAAAGATCAGATAAATCCGTTTCAATCGTTTTAACCGGAGTCCTGTATTTAATGGTGCGTGTGCCTTTGTTTTTGTATTTGATCTCTAAAAAACACAGATTATTTACCAGGTATTTTCTGAATCTGACTTTGAATCGATTCAATTTGCCATTGTGATGTGCCAGGTACATAGCATCGCCGGATGTATCAAAATAGAGTGATTTGTAACTGGAGATCCTTTTGTTATCAATTTCAAGAATTTTATATCCATTGTTTATTCTCTGAAAGATACCTGGCAACATATCAATATTCAGAACATATTTTGTATCAACCCTGTTCATTAATCTGACACTATCCATTTCTTTCAGAGTGATAGACTGAAAACCATTAATTTTATCTTGCAAAATCATTAAATTACTGTTAAAACGAATAAAAGTATAAAAAAATCAGCACACACTATTATTACAGAAAAAGAGATGTAAATGTTGCATTATAGTGCAATTTTTTCATATTTTGTGATTTGCTGGAAAATTTTGTTTTTGGATCTTACTATTAAATAGGAATTAATACTTCAAATTTCAATGCAAAAATATCAATGTTCGATCTGCGGGTATGTCTACGATCCGGTAGAGGGTGATCCCGATGGCGGAATTCCTCCCGGAACAGCTTTTACAGATATCCCCGATGATTGGGTATGTCCTGTATGTGGTGTAGCCAAAGAGGATTTTGAGCCTGTTGAATAATTAGTTTTCGGGTATATTCTCAAGTACTTTCAGCAACAATTCCCAGAATTTATTTACAGTTGAAATATTCATTTTTTCTCCCGGAGAATGTGCTTCTTTTATTGTCGGGCCGAATGATACCATATCAATATCAGGATATTTTTCAAGAAACAATCCACATTCAAGACCGGCATGAATTGCTCTAACGACAGGCTCTTTTTGAAATAGAGACTGATAGGCAGATTTTACAATGTTTACAATTTCAGAATTTGTGTCAGGCTTCCAGCCGGGATAACCTTTGGTTTGCGTAATATCTGCCTTCACCAGAGAAAACAGAGCCGCTATCTGATTGGAAGTGTTCAGCATGGATGATTTAACTGAGCTTCGCTGACTGGTGATAACATCGATGATAGTATCAGCGGAAAATTTCACTGACGCAAGGTTTGTGGAGGTCCGGACCAATCCCTCAATTTCAGGACTCATCTCAATTACTCCGTTTGGACATGCATGCAAAACATTCAAAAACTTTTTCAGTGATTTCATTGATAATACCGTTTGAGGCATTTGGGTTTCTTTTAGGATTAGATCCAGGTCCGGCTCTGTATTTCTGAGTTCGTTTTGAATCTCAACTTTAAAGTCGTCGAATTTCTTAAGAAATTCAGGAATGTTTGATTGCTTTATAACGATTCCGGCTACTGCTTCGCGTGGTATGGAATTTCTGAGGTTTCCTCCCTGGAAATCAAACAATCTGATTTTGAAGTGTTTTAACAACTCCCACAGAAAGCGGATCAGGATCTTATTGGAATTTCCGCGACCTTTGTTAATATCGTCGCCTGAATGACCGCCTTTGAGTCCGCAAATAGAAACTGTATATGCAGAGTGTGCTTTTTTACAGGGTTTGCTTGTGTAGCTCATTTTTCCCAGAGTGTCCATACCACCGGCACAACCAATAAAAAGTTCACCTTCGTCTTCAGAGTCAAGATTGATCAATATCCTGCTTTTAAAAAACCCGGGACGGATATTGTACGCCCCTGTCAGTCCGGTTTCTTCATCCACTGTAAACAAACATTCAATGGGCCCGTGTTTCAAAGAATTGTCAGCAAGAATGGCTAATTGTGCTGCAATTCCTATTCCATTATCAGCACCAAGTGTTGTTCCCCGGGCCCTGATCCAGTCCTTATCAATATATGCTGTTATTGCATCCGTTTCAAAATTGTGTTTTGTATCTGCATTTTTCTCACAAACCATATCCATGTGACTTTGCAGAACTATACTCTTTCTATTATGAAATCCTTTTGATGGGGGTTTGGAAATCAGGATGTTACCTGTTTCATCCTTTTTGTATTCCAGTTTGTATTCTTTTGCAAAGTCAATTATATACGCTATTATCTTCTCTTCTTTTTTCGAAGGTCGGGGGATATGAAGTATTTCCGAAAAGAATTTCCATAAGAGATGTGGTTTCAGATCATCGATTGCTGTCATTTTTTTCTTATAAAGTTAGAAATAATAGGGAATTGGGATAAAATCATTTTCACCGGAGGATAAATATAGACGATATATGCTTTGTGCCCCAATATTTTTAATAACCAAGATATTTTATACTTTCGTTAGGCTGAATTATTCATCAACGGACAACGTATAAGCCCTGTTAAAGAATGTTGACATTCGATATTATATTGGTATTTATTGCTATCATTTTCATTCTTGTCTCGCTATACCGGGAAATATTCGGTCCTGCTTTTACATTTCTTCTTGCTATTCTGTTTCTTGGATTATTCAATGTTCTGTCAGCAGGTGAGATTTTGGCAGGACTTGGAAACGTGCAGGTAGCAATTATCCTGTTGTTGTTGGCACTGGGAGATATGATCAGAAAAACAGCAGTTATTGAAAGGGTTTTTGACAGACTCTTCCGCTCAGCAAGAAGCTACAATGGATTTTTAAGCAGAATGATGTTGATTGTAGCAGCATTTTCGTCATTTCTTAACAATACACCTTTGGTAGCTATTATGATGCCTTATGTACATAACTGGTGTAAGAGAAATAACTATGCTTCCTCAAAATTTCTGATTCCTTTATCGTATGCTGCAATATTGGGTGGATCAATTACACTTATCGGAACATCTACAAATCTTATTGTTGCCGGTATGGTAGCAGAACAAAAAATCATACCCGATTTGCGGCCGGTACAAATGTTTGATTTCATCTACGTAGGAATACCTATGGTTTTTGTCGGCTTCTTTTACATTTTGCTTATCGGTAAAAAATTACTTCCTGACAGAAAATCAGAAAGCGATGAAAATGGTGTAAGAACACGTACTTATTTCATTGAGGCGAGGGTCAGGAGTGGTTCTTATCTAATAGGAGAACGGGTAGGGAAGACCAATCTTAGAAACCTGAAGGGCTTGCTTTTGGTTGAAATTGTACGTAATGGGCGAACTATTGATGGATCTAAAACAGATACGGTTATTCGCGAAGATGATGTACTGGTTTTTGCTGGTGATACACAGAAAATTGCAGATCTTGTAGAAACAGAAAAAGGATTGGTTGTTTCTGAAGTTGGAATGCTTTCAAAAGCAAAAAAAGCAGAGGTCGTCGAGCTGGTTGTATCACAGAATTCGACACTCATAGGGAAAGAAGTTCAGGAAGTAAATTTCAGGGCAAAATATGATGCAGCAGTTCTTGCCGTACACAGAAATGCAGAACATATAAGCACGAAAATAGGAAATGTTGAATTGCGTGCCGGCGATGTCTTGCTGGTATATGCAGGGACTGCTTTCAACAGTCGCACCCAGCTTTCACAGGATTTTTATTTCATTTCAAGAATAAAGGACTACATAAAGGTTGAAAACTATAAAGTGTTTACACTTCTTGGAGGGCTTGTATTGGCTATAATACTTTCTGCTTTTAATATTCTGAATCTTTTCCACGGGTTGCTCATATTGATCGTTATGGCAATGACATTTAAAATTACAACTCCAAAGGATTTTCCAAGGAGTCTTGATTACAACCTGGCATTGATCATCGTATTATCATTGGCTTTGGGTACGGCTATGGTGAAAACAAGAGCTGCTGAACTTATAGCCGATGGTATTATCTCACTTTTTCTGCCTCTTGGAAAGGTAGGGGTATTGTTCGGAGTGTATCTGATTACCACTGTTCTTGCTGCCTATATAACCAACAAAGCAGCCGTTGGTATTATATTTCCCATTGCATTAACGGTTGCCAGCAATCTGAGTGTATCAGCAACACCTTTTGTGCTGACAGTGGCCTATGCTTCTGCTGCCAATTTTATGACTCCTATTGGATATCAAACAAATCTGATGGTATACGGACCGGGAAACTATTCTTTTACAGATTTCTTTAAAATAGGAACTCCACTTACCGTTCTCTATATGGTTGTAACAGTTACAATTCTTTCTTTACTCTATTTTTAACATGACCAATTTACACAACTTATTGCATGTTGCAGTGAAAGCAGCGTTGAAAGCAGGATCAAAAACTCTGAAGTATTATAAGAATGATTTGGATGTCTTGTTAAAGGATGATCATTCGCCATTAACCCTGGCCGACCTTGAGTCGAACGAAGTAATCAACAAATATTTAAATCAAACGGATCTGCCTGTATTAAGTGAAGAAAACAAGATCATGCCTTTTGTTACACGATCCAAATGGAAAATGCTCTGGCTTGTTGATCCGCTGGATGGAACAAAAGAATTTATCAATAAGAAGTCTGATTATACAATCAATATTGCTCTTATTGAAAATAGTCAACCTGTTCTGGGAGTTGTATTTGTTCCGGCTAAATCTGTTTTGTATTATGGCATGAAAGATATGGGAAGTTACAGGGTTAAAGTTGGCAAAGATGCCGTAGTCGAATCTTTGCTGAAAACTTCAAAAAAAATCCATGCAGGCAGTGTTCATACAAAACTGGTGATTGTTGCAAGCAAATCACATCTTTCTGACGACACCAGGCAATTCATAAGGAAGCTTGAAAAGAATACCGGGCCATGTGATATACGTTCTTACGGAAGCTCTTTGAAACTTTGTATGATAGCAGACGGAAGTGCCGATATATACCCGCGACTTGGCCCAACAATGGAGTGGGACACGGCAGCCAGTCATGCTGTTGCAGAATTTGCGGGTTGCAGAATCGTGAGCTTACCAGCCCGGAAGCCTGTTGAATATAACAAAAGGAACCTTCTAAATCCCTGGTTTGTCGTTTACAATGCGAAGCTTGATTCTCTGCTGAGCAAAATTATTTAACGAGGTTTATGCTTCCATATCTGGTTTCGATGTCTACATATGGCAAATCACCTTTTTTATCACCAACAATTCCTTCAACACTCATTTCGGTGTTTTCCTGAAATTTATTTACCCTCGAATTTGAAGGATAGTGAATTTTGGCATATTTGGCATTTCCTTTCAGTTTATACGATGCAGACGGATCAATGCCAATGCTTATGGAACCATAGCTGTTATCGATGTCAATAGATTCAAAAGAGGGTGACACATAAGTTATTTTGGTATCGGTATATTTTGTGTCAAGGCGTAATTTATTTGTCAGTTTCTCAAACTTAAAATGAGAGTATTGCGCATCCGCTACAAAATTTGCGATTTTATTTACCTGGTAACTGTCATATTTTGACTCACACACTATAGAACTATTTTTTTCGATAAAAACCTTGGAATATTTACTCAGAACCATCAACGCCTGGCTGTTTTCTATATTGATTTTCGAATATTTTATATTCAGCTTGAGCCATTTGCAGCTTTCAATTGTACCTTTGGAATACCCGAGATTGACTTCAGCCATAGCTTCTTTTCCAGTTGACAGAAGCTGGTTTGCCTGGAGATTTCCATATTTTATTGTGATATTTGAAGCGGATTCAAGCTTGTTGATAAACACATTGCCATATTTATTTTCCAGTACGAGTTTTACAGTGGACGGCATATGAATTATATAGTTTATTTCAAACTTATTGTCATCTGTATATTTATTGCCGAAACTTTTATAAAAAGCATCGCTAAATTTAGTCTCTGCATAGATTGAATTGCCTTCTTCATAAATATCAATGTCTATGTAGTCCATCACCTGTCGGGCTTTCTGGCTGCTTAGATCATGAATTTTGATCTGAACATCAATTTTAATTTCATTTTGTTCCCAATCCCTGATATCCACATCGCCATATTTTGTGTTGATGTTTAAAACACTATTTTTTCCGGCAGAAAATACTTTGGTGATATTTTTTTCCACATCTTCCTGAGAAAACAGATCTGATGTAAGAAATGATATCAGCAATGCCAGGGTAATCAGGAATAAATTTCTATTTTCAATTTTGTTTTTCATGGGATTTATATTTTACTGATACAATATGTTTTTTCTGAATGTATTTGTTATTTAGTGAATTCGTTCAAGAATTTCATTTATAAGATCAAGTTTTATCTGATACGTACTTAAGATAGCACTGATAAGTCTCTCATCTCCCGGATTTTTGTCAAGATCTTTTTTTATTGTGTCGAATGATTTATCAATTTCCCTGAGATCTTTTAGAATTGATTTATCAACATTATTCTGATTCGACAAGATATCCATTTTTTGATGTATTTTATTCTGATAATATGCTTCTGCTTCGTACAATTCAGGTGTAATATTTGCAAGCAGATAATCATTGGCAGAAAAAGAATCTGAGGTTAACATAATGATAAATCCGATAGTAATGATTACAACCACAGAAGCTGCGGCAACCAGAAGTTTGTTCAGAACTGTTCTCCGTGATTCATCTGAAGCTGTATTAAGTTTGTTCTCAAATCTTTTCAAATGACCCTCCGGCAGATCTTCTTCAAACAAATCCCTGTTATTTTGAATTATATCTTCAATCATGATGTTTTGTTATCTTATTAAGTTTTTCTTTAAGTCTTTTTTTTGCTCTTGTAAGCTGTGATCTTGAAGTGGATGTTGTAATGTTTAATATCTGACCAATTTCTTCATGATCATACCCTTCAAACAAAGACAATGACAGTATAATCCTGTAGCCGTCAGGCAATTCAAGCAAAGCAGTTTTGATTGAACGAATCAGCTTTTCATTATCAATTTGAGATTCCTTCCGGTCCCCTTGTTCAATACCAGGTAAAGTTTCTTCCTTTAATTCTTCAAATATTGGTCTGTTCTTACGAAGATGATCAAGCGATTTATTGATGATGATCTTCTTTAACCATACACCAAAAGGGACTTCCTCTCTGAAATCAGTTATTGAGTTGTAAGCTGATAAAAAACTCTCCTGCATGATATCTTCCGCAATTTGCCTGTCTTTCACTATTCTCAAACTTGTATTAAACATAGCCTTAGAATATAATTCATACAATCTGAACTGAGCCTTCCTGTCATTTTTTTTACATGCCTTTACCAGATCAATATGTATGTCAATAGTATTTCTTTTTTGATCCTGTGCCATTTAATAGACGTAATTTACCTATACATCGCTGCACAAATTAACTAAAATTATACTCATTTTTCTTAATTATTGAATTATCAATAGAGCTTTACATTAAATTGATCCTGGTAGATTTTTGGGTTTTTGTTTGTTATATTTGAATATCAATTCTATCTGACTCGTTTTTGATAATTCAAATATGAAATCCCTGCTCATATGCACATGTGTTGTGTGCGGACTGTTTCTTTTTACAGAAAATTCTGGTGGTAACACGACAGATAGTTTGTTTGCTGTTGTAAAGAAATCGCGTGGGAAAGAAAAGATTGATGCAATGAATTTGCTTGCATTACATCTTTTTTCATCCTCAATCGACAGCGCTTTGTTTATATCCCGGAAAGCTTTAAAACAGGCTCAAAGAATTGATTATTCTAAAGGAATCTGTCAGGCGCTTAAAAATCTAGGGATTGCTTATTATTATTCAGCAGAAAGTGATAGTGCTGTTTTATTTTATACAAGGGCTTTGGAAATTGCAAAAAAGATTGATGATGCATATCTGACGGCCAGTCTCCTAAGTAATATTGGAGCAACATATTCATTTATAGGAAAATATGATGAAGCATTACATTATTACTATGCATCAATGAAAGCAGATAGTATTTCGGACAATTTACAAGGTGTCGGTAGTACTTATATGAATATAGGTGTGGTTTATATGAAGAAAAACCAGTATCCTGAAGCTATTGAATATTTTAATAAAGCACTGCGCATTGCAAGTGAATCAGGAGATATCAAGAGTCTGAGCAATGCCTATCACAATCTTGGTCTGGTCTATGACCATATTTCAGACTATAAAAATGCTATTGAAAATTATTTAAAGGCTCTGAAAATTGAAGAGGAAAGTCATGATAAGCTTGGATTATCTACTACATATAGCAATATTGGTACTGTATTTCTGGATTGGGGATACTATACTAAGGCACTGGAGTATTTTTATAAATCTTTGGAGATTGCACAGAAATCGGGTCAAAAATCTTCTGTGCTTTATGCAAGATTGAACCTGGGCTATATTTATAATTATTTAGGTGAATATATTAAAGCCCTCGAACAATATAAGAAGGTGAATGATCTCCGGATGGATGAGGAAGATGATCCGGTTTTGTCGACTTTTTACCTGAATAAGGGACTAACGTATAAAAATATGCATCAGTATGATAGCGCAACATTCTATTATCAAAAAGCTTTGGAAATCAGGGAAGATATTGGTGACAAAGAACAATTGGCCAGAGTATATAGTAATATAGGAGATCTTATGTATGAAATGCATTGGCTTGATAAAGCGATTGATAATTTGAACATCAGTAATACTTATACTGCTGATTACAGGACAAGGGCTGAAAACTTTGATCTGTTGTCAAAGATTTATGAGAAAAAAAACGACAAAAACAAGGCTTTTGAGTATTTTAAAAAGAGTGTTTCCATGCGTGACAGTGTCTTTTCAGAGGAAAAACACAAACAGATCAACGAGTTGCAAATACAATACGAAACGGCGAAAAAAGAACAACAAATTGAATCACTTGAAAAGATCAATGAAGCAAAAGCCAAGCAGTTAAAACTTACCCGGCTCATTTTCGGGCTGGCCATTGCAGCAGTGCTTATCATCATCTTATTGGGAGCAATGTTTTTTCATAACCGGCAATTGCGATCGAAACACCGTATGCTCCTTACGGAACAGAAACTCCTGAGATCGCAGATGAATCCTCATTTTATTTTCAATTCTCTTTCGGCAATTCAGAGTTATATATTGAAAAACAAGGCATTGGAAGCCGGTTCTTATTTGTCAAGATTTGCCAAACTGATGAGGTCAATTCTTGAAAATTCCAGCAAAGAATTGATTACGCTTGAGGAAGAAATTGAGACACTTACTAATTACCTTGACCTTCAAAAAATTCGTTTGCAGGAAAAGCTTGAATATTCAATTCGTGCTGATGATGGATTACTGGAAGAAGAAATCAGTGTACCTCCTATGCTATCACAACCCTTTATTGAAAATGCAATAGAGCATGGTATCCTGAAAAAGGAATCGGAAGAAGGTGCAATAGACATCCATTTTATTGATAAACAGGATCAGATAATTATTAAGATTATTGATAATGGAATAGGGAGAGAAAAAGCGGGCAGAGTGGGAGAAAAAAAGCATCGATCAAGAGCGACCGAGATAACACAAAGCAGAATTGCTCTGTTAAGCAAAGCATATAAAATAAAACCTGCTTTCGAAACAATTGACCTCTATGATAAAAACAATAAACCTGAGGGAACAAAGGTTTTAATTAGTTTACCAAAACTGTTTTTATAATTTTGGCCTGCAAGTTTGTTTTAAATAATACGTAAGAAATGATCAAAACATACATTATTGAAGATGAAAAGCCTACACGGGATGCTATCCTTGAGATACTAAAATCCAATTGTCAAAATCTGCAGGTTGTTGGTTCATGCGACAATGTTACAGACGCAATAGAGCAAATTAAAGAATCTAAACCTGATTTACTCCTCGCGGATATTAATATATCAGGGGGTACCAGTTTTGATGTTCTGTCGGGTTTGAATGAAATCAATTTCAAAGTCATTTTCATTACTGCATTCGGGGAATATGCTATCAAAGCGATTAAATTTGCTGCACTTGACTTCATCGTAAAACCTGTTGATCCGGTTGAATTGATCGAGGCAATAGATAAGGCTTCGAAGACTATTGAAAAAGAAAACACACAGGTCATGCTGCAGTCACTTCTGGCAAACCTCCGGTCTTCTGAAAAAAAGTTTGAACAAATTATACTAAAAACTGCTGAAAGTATCTACCTGGTAAATGTCAGAGAAATTACTCATTTGAATGCCGATGGAGCCTATACTACTTTTTTCTTTCATGACAGGCGCAGGATCATGGTGTCAAAAGTGATCAAGGAGTACGAAGAAATGCTCGCTGATTGCGGCTTTCTCAGAGTTCACCAGTCGCATATTGTGAACCTTGGGTACATTGACAGGTACGAGAAAAACGACGGAGGATATCTCGTAATGAAAGATGATACCATTATCCCGGTTTCCTACAGGAAAAAAGAAACTCTCCTGACAATGCTCGGAAAGATAGGAAAATCTTCGGCATGAATCCTTTATAAAAAGTAAAATAACCCGGCAGTATTTCGCCTATCGAAAAAGATACTGCCGGGTCTGACTCGAGAATAAATTCCTGGTTTTGGGTTATTTTATTTCCAGGTATAACTGAGGTTTATAACCATTGTTTGGTGCAGTCTCCAGACTATGAAAATAGGAGATCCTGATGGCCGTATAACCCGGCCATACAATGTGATTATCTTCCAGTATAACTCCGTAGTTAGGAATTGATCCATTTGCCCAGGCTTGCACAATAGATGTAATATCCACTTCCCACGGAATCGCATTGGTATATGGAGGATCTTCAACGGCAACGTAACTTGTATAACGGGCCGGAGTATTGTTATAAGTGATCGTATTCGTATTCCAGCTGCCTGCAAGTGCCCTGACTTTATAGTCTGTATTCATGTCGCCGGGAATGGATATTACATGCAATTTAAGAATAGCGCTTTGTATGGTTCTGCCTTCAATGAAGTTCATGATATCAAAATACAGGGCACTGTTTGTGATAGCGTATTCGGTAAAACCCCCTAAATTGTACTGGTACCAGACACCAACCGCCAAATTGGAAGTCTTGTAATTCGTATTTTCCACTGCGCTGTTGTTTGATTGTTTCATCATTGGATTATCATAAGCTGCTATGGATGTCATCTCGAGCATTGGGCAGTACACACCAATCGTATTGCTATATTCACTATACACTCCTCCCGATTTTGCTCTGACCCTGAAATAGGTTGTTTTTCCAACATCCTGTGCTTCAGGAAATAATGATTCTGAATAAGGTGATGTACGATCGCCGTCAGGATAATAAATCAAGACCTGGAACCCGGAATTTGGCTGGTATGAGTATTCCAGTTCATAATGATCATCACCACTTTGATTGCCTGTCCAGTTATAACTCCAGTTCAACTCATACAATGAATAGGTTGTTGAAGGACCCGAAAGGACAGGAGCATTGATAACGTTCGACTCCATCGTTACATTTCCTATATTGGCTACATAATTGTCAACAGGAACTTGTTTTGTTTTATAAGAATTGTGTGTAAATATCAGATGATCAACAGCTTGAGTGCTTTTCATATTTATCGAAGGCACCGTAGCAGCTGATTTTTCCGCTGCATGAAGTCCCTGCGAAAAAACCGTACCGTTCATTTTGGATACTTTGTAACCAAACAATTCACCATCGAGAATTGCCCTGACAAGGTAGATCGACTGCGGCTCGTTCTCAAGATATGCTTTTGGATAAAGTGAATAAACCCCGGAAAGATTGTCTTCATCCAGAAGACGTTTTACAAATTTGCCGGTGATGTCGTACATGTCAACGATGATATGCTGATTTTCACAGTTTAACAGCAATCTGTTACCGTCAAAACTTATTCTTTCGGAATTTGCAGTTGTTAACTCAATGGCTGTCGGATTGTTTTGCACAAAAAAGTTAAAATATCCGCTTGCATCAGTATAAGCAGTCATATTTGCTGTTTCAAGATAAACTTTGACCCCGGACAAAGGTTCCGATTGTTCATCAATCACCCTTCCGCTTAAATCGATTTCTTCTGCATTTGCAGGAAAACTAAGGTACATGCAAAGAATACATATACTCAGCAGGATCTTTGTTGTTTGTTTTGTTTTCATAACGCTTGTTTTTAGTAGACATTTATTCATAAAATGTGAATTAATTCTCTACTAATTTATACGCCGGAGGAGCCTTAAGTAAACAGCAGATTGATATTTGCCGGAACCGGATTAATATTCGTTCCAAATCATAAAAAATCCGTCCGCTGACAAATGCGTGATGAAATCAAAAAAATCATTTTTGGTTGAGTGTTTGAAGGATTGGAAAATATCTGAACTTCTATCTATGAGCATTCAGCCTGTCAATGCAATTCATCAGAGCACGGGCATTGTGGTAATTGATCTTCCAGTCGTGTGCCTTTGGTGCTTTTACTTTTTCCGGATTATTATCCAACCCGGATTCATACCATCCTCCCCGCTTTTTATCAATTCCATACAGATCGATGTATTGCCATTGTTTTTGAAACGCTTCAAAATACCGGGATTCTGCCGGAAAAAGTTCAGACATCAGCAATAATGCATTCAATCCTTCTGCCTGGGTCCACCAGACCTTTTCAGGGTTAATTATGGTTATCTTATCTTCATTTTTAAAACGATAACCGGCATCATAAAATCCACCGTTTTTGTTATCCCATCCGTTATCCAATGCATGATCAACCAGTTTTTGCGCAACGTCAATTGTTCTTTCATCATCTTTCAAACCAAGTGCATGCGAAGCTTCGAGTAGCAAATAGGCTGTCTCTACATTGTGCCCAAAGGAGATATGATCGAAATAGTGATTTTTTTTTCTTTTCGTTTCTGTAGAATCGCTATAGGTTACAGGAGACCAGTCCCGTTTATAAAACAGGGTGAGATACCCTTTTTCTCCTGCAATTGTATCTCTTATTAAATAAAACATTTCAGTCAGCCGTTCATTTAACAGCGTGTCAGGCCATATTTCATATAAGGCTGTGAATGCTTCCAGCAGGTGAATGGATGAGTTGTGATCTTTCCACAGCCGGCTTTCCAGTTCAATACCATGCAAATCAGAATCATCATCCGTATACAGTGAACCGTTTCTGAGCATCTTGTCAAAATATCCCTTGTATTCCGGATCATGACTTTGAGCCTCGAGCCAGTAAAAGGTCCTTTTTGCAAGGTTTAAAGCACTTGTATCATTTGAGACCGAATAATATGCCGACAATGCATAAATAGCAAAAGCATTGCCATAAGCAGTTTTATTAGCATAATTGGATCTGTTTGCAGGATTTCCCTGTGGATCGCAGAACATATGGAACCCACCGAATTCAGTATCCCACATGACGGTTTTTAAAAAGTCAAATCCATGTTTTGCTATTTTGGCATACAATGAATCCTTGTAAAACAATGCAGCCTGTGAAGTTGTCCACAGGTGTCTTGACTGGCTTACCAGCATTTTATTCTGAGCTCCTTTAGCCTGCCATTTATAATTAAAGTCGCTAAGAAATCCTCCGTTCTTGTTGTCGATTGATCTGGGATACCAGACATCAAGCAGTTCTTTATGCAGAGAATATTCCAGTTGTTCCGCGAGGGATCTGTCCGTTGATTGGGAACATCCTGAAATTGTGAAAAGAAGGGTAAGCACGAAACAGAATGTATTCTTTCCGGTAAGATTGTTTGTATTATGAATTACACTTTTTATCAAACAGTTGTCAAAAAAAATATTCATGCCTTTATGGCACGGAGGATTATTCAAGAATAAATTTTCTGACTGTCAGCTTATCATCCGTGTTAATTTTCACAAAATATATACCCTGATCAATTTGCGAAATATCAAGCTGCTTGCCAAAATCAGCAGTTCCCGACTGACAAAGTTTTCCTGAAATATCGACTATCTTGTAACGAAATTCATGTCCGGCAGCTTTTGCACTTTCAATAACAATATAATTCTCAGCGGGATTAGGATAAATTAAAATATTTTCATCGCCGTTGTTTGTATTTAATGATTCCACATCGGGAGGAACATTGTTTTGTACATACTTTGGTCCGAATCCTCCAAGTAAATATCCATCCCATGATGTAAACGTTCCGGGATTGTAGGAGATAAAAATCATGTCTGAAGCATCTTCAACAGGTGTCCCAAGTGAAAATGCAATGGTTTCGGCATCGCCTGCAACTATTTCTGCTCCGGTTATGGTTCGATCTTCATTATTCACTTCAATACCAAAGGATTCAATTGGTATTACATCACTCATTTCCTTAGAAAAAGTAACCATTACCTGTGTTCCTTCTTCATTGGTATATCCGGCTTTGAAACCGGGTAACAGATTGATAATTTCTTCTGGTCCGAAATTGGATAAAGTGCCTCCCTTAGCCGATGTTAAATTTCCAAAGGTATAGCTTGCATATGCTTTCTGCCTGTAAATAAGAGGTGCAGAAAGGGTAAGCACTACAGTATTTGGATTTCCTGTTTTGAGAGAAGCGCTGGTTACGGGTATTTCAGTTACACTGTAAACACTGAATTTATCTATGTTTGAAGAAGGGTCATTCAATTCCATGTCAAATACCAGTTCCACCTGGCTGCCATCGGTACTGGTTTGAACCTGAAGCAATTCAGGATGAGGATACATAGCATCAATGAGATTCAACTCGATTTCAATTCCTTCATTGGCTTTTGTAAACGGAACATCAAATATTGCTGTTGAATCACCGGTTTTCACCGTTACCTCATAATCGCCATAGAAACCATTGAATTTGCAGGAACCTTCACTGTCTGTTGTGTCAGCATAGGAAGTGGACCATTTTTCATGGATCAGCTGATAGACGGTATCTGCCGCAATCTTAGGGAATTTGTTTTCGTTAAAAATACCGCTTCCTTCACGCCAGGCATATTTGTCATATACTCCGAAAAAATAAAATCCTTCCACCAGGGGATAGGAAAAAACCGTTCTCATGATCCTTGCATAATAATCAGCCTGGTTTTGTTCGGAAATGCCATATTCATCAATTTTCATATCAAACTCGGTGACTGTGATCGGAAGATTGAATTTTGCCAGTGAATCAAGACTGGTTTTTATTTGTTGCCAGTTGATGTTGTTTTCCATGTGTCCCTGAACACCAATACCGTCCAGAGGGGCTCCATTGCTCAGCAGTTCCCGGATTGTGGCCATATACTCATCAATAACGGGCCACACAATAATATTATATTCGTTTACAAATAATTTTGCAGCCGGATCGCTCTCTTCTGCCCACCTGAATGCATTCCAGTTGATGGAATCGCCTGTTCTCTGAGCAAGCCATGTTTCATGAAACGGTTCGTTGATTACATCGTACTCATTCATGGCTCCGGCATATTTGGTGACATCCCTTCGGATCCTGGTCTCGCAGGCTCCATACATTTTTTCACCTGACATGGTATCTGCCACAATCCATGATGGCAATTGCCAGGAATTTGGTCCGCCCCATATCAGGCAGTGTCCTCTTGTATACCAGCCTGCCTTTTTTGCCCAGCCCATAATTGTATCTATTTCCGAGTAATCCACATTCCCTGGTTCAGGTTCCATGTAGTTCCATTTGAATCGTTCAATATTTCCGGCATTGAAATATTTTAACATGGTAGCCTGGTACCAGTTGAAATCATTCTGATCGTATGCGGGATGAGTTAAAATATTTCCCCATTGGAATTCGTGTTTTTTCAATTTAATGGTAACCGAATCATGAATAGGATTACTTCCGGGATCAACTACCCTAAAAGAAAAATCACCTTTTCTGAGTGTATCGATTCTTTCTTCAGCTTCGTCATACCAATTCTGAGTGTATGCCATGGTGCAGGTAAGGAATAATAAAGCAACCTGTATGATTAATCTTCTTTTGTTCATTTTGTTGTATGTTTTATTACGATCTGTTTTTTATTGTACCGGTGAAATAGTTGTATTAGTGTTTAATAAACTTCTGGTGACCGATCATATGGTTGTCAGCGTTCAGTATTCTTAGGATATACAAACCGGATTGCAAAGATTCAATTTGAATTCCGGTTCTTGCCTGTCCGGAATGTGTTTCGGAAATTAACCTCTTGCCGGAAAGATCATATACCTCAACAGAACAATCCGGATACCCGGTTTTGTTTTCCAGGTACAGAATATCAATTGCAGGTACCGGATACAATTTATAATCACTGATCTCAGGATTGTTTATACCTGTCGGCACCTGTGTTGAATTGTTCGTGGCAGGAATACTGAATGCATCAATTTCTATTCCTCCTCTTGTTGCTATTGTACCCGGATAATAATGAAGCGTTACAGTCTCTCCAGCATATATAGTTTCTTCAAGATGCAGGGTGAAAATCCTTAAGTTTGAATTGTCCTGTTGAACACTTGTAACCTGTATTGTCTTTTCTGCGTTAACTTCGGCAAAAAATGTGATCTGTGGTTCCAGAGCCGGATCTTCCATCTCATCGACAAACTCAATATCAATAGTATTGCCGCTTGCATTCACGTGAATATCGTTAACAGAAGCATTTGCAATTTTTACATCATCTACCCAGACAGTTCCCAGACTAACAAATTGAAGGGATGCAACAACATCATCCTCTGATGAAACCGGCGAGGTAAAAGAGAATGTGTATTCAACCCATTCTTCGGTCAGTTCGAAATTTCTGTTTTCTGAATAGTAGGTATAAGGAGAAGTGGCTTTGCCGATAATGTAATTCATCATTATGTCCGAGGAAGAGGCTTTTGCTTTGAGCGATATTCTGTAACCTTTGCCTTCTTCCAGGCCAAAACTGAAGTTCTGCACCTGTATATCCCAGTAATTGCTGCCCAACTGAACAACCTCAACCTGTAAGCAACTATCACCCGATGCAGGATTATCTGATGTAATACTGGTATTTGCCTGCGAGGTTCCGCCAGCAGAAGCTACCCAGTAAGTTAGTCCCTCTTCAAATCCTCCATTGGGGAGTAAATTCAGTTGCGCACAGATGCCAGAATATACAAAAACAAATAAACCGGATAAGAATAGTATTTTTTTCATGATCGGAACAGGAATATAATGGTTGATTAACAGCATAAAAGTAAATAGATTTTTCAGGAAAACAAGGTAATATGGTGATATAGCTAACGACTTATTAAATTTCAGGAAAAATAGATTTGGAATATTCTGTGTTTTCTGTAATTTCTGAAGGTTTTTATAACCGACCTGTCGGGCATTTTGGCAGAACCTATTCTCTAAAAAGATCAGCAGCTTATTAATTAAAGCAGGTTCAAATGTTTTGAGATCAGTTCAATCAGCAACCTGCTGTCGATGGGTTTTATTATAATATCATCACATCCTGCTTCAATTGCCTTTTTCCGATCCAAAGGCGAACTATATGCTGTCTGTGCGATAACCGGAATTTCGGGATGCAGTTTTTTTATTTGCTTTGTTGCCGTATAGCCATCCATTTTAGGTATCTTAAGATCCATCAGAATCAGGTCAATGTTCGATTTTGATATTGCCAGTTCCAGTGCAGTTTTCCCGTCTTTTGCATGAATATATTCCATTCCGAATTTTTTAATTATCTCTTTAAGAAAAATGCTACTGGAATCATCATCTTCTACAATTAAGATCATCGAGCCTTTCGATTTATTGTCCAATACTTGCCTGGAAGCCTCATGTTCCGGTTTTTTCCTTTTCAAAGGTTTAAATGGTATGGTAAAGAAAAACTCTGATCCTTTGCCTTTGGCAGAATTTAGCCATATTTTTCCATTGAGAGCTTCCACATATGCCTTTGAAATGGACAAGCCCAGACCAGATCCTTCTATTGTATTGAGTTCTGAGGTTTCTTCCTTCCGAAAGCGTTCAAATATTGTCTCGAAATTTTCCTTATGTATACCATTTCCGGTATCTTTTACAAAAAATTCCAATACATCAGGTTTGCATTTATAGCCAAATTGTATTTGTCCTTTGTCGGTGAATTTGATTGCATTCTTAATCAGATTTGTAAGTACCTGACTAAGCTTAATTTTGTCTGTACTGATAATACTGTCAGAATCTGAAATGTCTTTGCTGCAAGTAAGTCTCAATCCTTTGTTTTCAGCCTCCGGTAAAAAGAAATCAAAAAAACCGTTAATTAATTCATTCACATTGGTAGGTTCAATATTCAGATCAATTTGTCCGGCATCAATTTTAGATATATCAATAATGTCGTCAATAATTTTTACCATTCTGTCACCACATTCCTTGATCACTCCAATGTATTTTTCCTGCTCTTCTGCCGGTAAATCAGAATCATTCAGCAAATCCGCAAATCCCAGTATGCCATTCATCGGTGTTCTTATCTCGTGACTCATGTTGGCAAGAAATGCGGACTTAAGCTTATCACTTTCTTCGGCTTTGAATTTGGCTATATTAAGCTCTTCATTGATTTTTTGTATCCTTTTCACGTGCAGAGCCAATTCTTCATTTTGAGTGAGGTATTCTTCATTCAGGGCCTGAAATACTTCATTCTGTTTTTTAAGTTCTTCTTCAGCCTTTTTCAATTTTGTTATATCCTGGTTTGCCCCTCTGGTGAGAACTGTTCGTCCATTCTCATCTTTCACTATACCGAATTGTACGGCGATATAACCGACTGCACCATTTGCATTTACCGTGCGGTGTTCCAGATACCGAAAATAATTGGGATCGTCTGTTTCCATTGCTTTCTGAGTTTCCACCGCAACGACATCTGCATCGTCCGGATGAACGAACAATTCGGAATATCGGGCAGCAGACATGGTATAACCACCAACTTTTCCTGCAGATGTGCCAAAAACCTCATAAAAATGATCATTGAAAGTGAACACATCATTCATTACATCATACTCCCAATATCCAATTTTTGCCATCTTCATTGCATTGCTGAGATGTGCTTCACTTTTCTTAAGCGCTTTCTCTGCTTCTATTCTGTCACTAATGTCACGATAATTGACAACCAGAGCATGTACATCCGGATCAAGCAACAGATTTGTTGCCGTGGCCTCTACCCACCAGACAGAACCATCTTTTTTTACTCCGCGGAATTGATAACTGATTGATTTTCCTGGTTCACCGACAATGCTATTAAAAACGGTTTTGACCTTTTCAATATCTTCATGATAAATAGTTTCAAAACTATTTTGGGCAATTCGCTCCTCTATTGAATAACCTGTAAGTAAAGGAGCGGAAGGGCTTTCGTACAGAATTTTTCCTTCAGCATTGATAAGAGTAATTCCATCAGCGCTGTGTTCTATCATTGATCGAAATCGTTTTTCATTTTTTTCCAAAATTTGTTCTGCCTTTTTTCTATCACTAATGTCTCTGACAAAACCAAGAATATGTTTTTCTCCATTGATTTGAATTGCACTTGAGTTTATTTCAACCGGAAATACAGTTCCGTCTCGTTTAATATGATTGCTTTCAAATTGAATTGATTTCCCTGTTCCCAAATTTGACCATAAGTCTAAACACTTTTCCAGTGTCGGGTAAACGAGATCCAGTTCCATCACGGTCCTTTTTAATAACTCTTCCCGTGTATATCCAAGTTGTTCAACTGATTTCTTATTCGTATCTACGATCTTCCCATTCATATCACAGACAATAACAGCATCAGCGGCTTGCTCGATAAATGTTTTAAAACGTTCTTCATTCTGCCGTAGTTCATTTTCTGCCTTTCGGATGTCTGTAATGTCCATAATTACTTCAACTCCTCCCCATATTTTACCCTTTTTATCTTTCAGCGGGGCAGCATAAGCTTTTGTTACTATACCCATCATTTCTTCTTCTTCAGGAACAGAAACCCGGGTTACAACTTCACCTGTTTTGAATGCTTTCTTAATTCCGCACTGAGGACAAATACTATTTCTTTTTTTTCGAACGCGATAGCATTTCTTCCCTATTACTTCCTTTTTGTCTGAGTTCCCGAAAGTTTGTATTACATTCTTATTTGCTATTAAAACATTATACTTCCTGTCAACAACACTTACCATACCGGGAAAGGCATTAATAATACCTTCCAGTTCATTAATGTTTTGCTGCAGTTTGAATTCACTTTCTTTCAACGCATTTTCCTGTTGTTTTTGTGATGTTAAATCAGAAAATATTCCAACAAAGCCCTTGATCTTTTTTTGATAATCTTTGATAGGATAGGCATTTAGTAAAATATCCAACAGGTGTTTTCTTTTTCCGAACATTTTGATTTCACCTGACCATTTCTTTCCACTCAGCAATGTTTTAAAAATTGCATGCCCGACTTTCTTATCGACAAAAATGCTTGAAACAGGATTTTTACCTATTTTACCAAACAGATCTTCAAATGCTTTGTTTTTATAATAATGTTTTCCTTCGGCAGTTGATATATCAACTGCATTAGTTGAATTTTCCACCGCACACCTGAAATTTTCAAGCTCAGTGTTCATCCTTATGTATTCTGTAATATCACAGAAGGTAATAAAAACTGCGGTAGTTGTTTTGTTATCTGTTTTATGTAAGGGTTCAGAGGTCATCCTTATCCAGCAGCATTCTTTTGTTTTCAGATTTACAATTCCCATATTCACATCCCTGACTGCTTTTCCGGTTCTTGCAGTTGTCACGAAAGGATGATCAGTTCCGGAGAATTGTGACCCATCCATCTTGACAGCTT
>JAFGQO010000189.1 GCA_016935615.1 Bacteroidales bacterium | reverse complement strand
AGGCATTTTAAAAACCTTTCTCCAGACAAAGATATGTATTTCTAAATTATGAAATAAATGGTAATAAACCAATATCTTACAATTTCTTACCTAAACAATAGAAATAACCATTTCGGGAGGCTATATACACTTTTCCGTTATATACAATGGGAGTCGATTCAAAAGTCGCCGGAAATTTTGACAGCAGTTTAAAATTCAGGTCACTATCATAATCAAATAAGTATATACCGGCATAGCTTGCAGCGATCAATTTATCCTCGAATAAAAGCGGTGTAGAAATGGAATTCCCGATCTTGTATTTGAATACAATCCTGGGTGCAGGATATTTATATTCTTTTCTCGGCCCATGAACCAATCTCATGGCATCTATTGAATCGTGCATTACTACATAAAGATATCCGTCAATAGCTGAAAATGCAGCCAGGTAAGCGGTTTTACCCTTGTTGTAATGATCATTCACTGCTCCGCTGCCAACAATTCCACCTTCCCAACTTGCATATTTAATATCTCCGGTGGGCAAATACCATACAACGGCATCTTCAGGTGATTTTGACGGATCCAATTTGAATGCACCTCCATTGCCTTCAATATATTGCTTCTCAACACTTACCAATAAACATTTATCGTGGGTAACAATAGCTGATCCGTCGATATCAGATCCAATATAAAAATCCCACACAAGCTTTTTTTGATTCAAGTTGTATCCAAAAACATGACCCGAGCCCGAGGCTATATACATAATACTATCTATCAGGCAAGGAGAAGATTCCGTGACCACATTGTTTTTGTGGTTTATGACATCGGTTTTGGTGTATAATTTGGTTTCCTGAATAATTTCAGGTTGCAGCATACCATCTTTAACAGAAGCACGATAGGGAGAAGGATTTATAATGGTCAGGAGGGAATTTTCCAATCCGATATAGAGGGTGTCGTTTATGATCAATGCACTGCCATCAGCATCCCGGCTATAGCTGTCTGTCCATTTAACATCCAATCGCCAGAGTTCACGTCCGGAATAATAAGAGATAGCTCTGTAACTGGGAATATGTTTGGTGTCAAGGTAGTTGCCAACACCCAACCTGCTACCCTGAAAAATAATCAACCGGTTTTCAGGAGGGAAAGAATCGGGAGCTCCCCAGATTGTTCCTGTTCCCTTAACAACATCATCAAATTTATATTGCCAGATAATTTCGCCTGTTTCAGCATGTATCTTTTTCAGATGATGATCATATGCTCCCTGAATTAAAAACAAGCCGGAGTCTTCTTTAATTAATAATGGTTGACCTGTCCAACCTGCACCTGCCCAGATTCTTGATCCTAATTTTCTTGAAATAATGGTTTCTCCTTTACCCAGATATAGTTTCCATAGAACTTCCAGGGTATCCGGTGGATTTATCCCATAGAAATTGCGTTGTTCATTTCCAAGAAATGTAGGTATAATTACTTCTTCGGTTGTAAGTATAGTATCATTCCCGGGATGGTCTGCATCATTTGATCTTAAAGTGCAAAAAAAACTCTGCAAGAAAAAACTGCAGAGTAAAATAATACATGATATTTTCATATAATAAAGAGTACAGCTAATTAGTCAAATGATTGGCCTGATTTAATCGAAATTTCAATCATTCTTTCATACTCTTCGGCAGTAAGATCGTTGAAGAAGTAATTTATCGGATTCACTCTTTTTCCATTTATAGAAACTTCATAATGAAGATGTGGAGCAGTAGACATACCGGTATTGCCAACAAATCCAATCACATCGCCTCGTTTCACTTTTTGTCCCTGCTTAACGTTGAATCCATTTAAATGAGCATAGAGAGTTTTGTATCCAAAACCATGATTGACCACAATTTTATTTCCGTAACCTCTTTTGGAAGAGTCTGTTATCTCAATCACTCCATTTCCGGTCGAATATATTTCTGTTCCCGTTGGAGCAGTAAAATCTATTCCATAATGGAATTTTCTGATCTTATAAATAGGATGGATTCGATATCCCCATCCACTGGCCGTTCTTTTCAGATCTTTGTTTGAAATGGGCTGGATCGCCGGAACTGAAGCCAGCATCAATTCTTTGTTTTTAGCCAGATCAATTATCTGATCGTAAGAAGTAGACTGAACATAAACCTTTCGCATCAATTTATCCAATCTTGATTTAACATCAATAACCAGTTCGGAATTCTCCAGTTTTTCGAGATCACGATAATTATTGGTGCCTCCGAATCCCGCTTCGCGTACTGAAGAATAAACGGGTTCAGCCTCAAAAATTGTCCGATATATATTATCATCTCTTTCCTGAAGATCGGTAAGGATAGTTTCAATTCTGTTCAACTCATCATTTACAATCTGATAATTTACTTTTAATTCGCTGATCTGACGTTTCAGGCCTTTCTCTTTCGGTGAATCAAAAAAGATAGAAAACACAAGAAAATACAATACTGCCAATACCAGGCTTGCAAAAAAATATGTAATGAAAGTCATGAATTTTTGCTTGGGTGATCGTGTAACTTTGGAGTAGCTTAGCGATTCCGGATTAAATTTATATTTATGCTTGGCCATGATCTGATTACTCTGATTTGTTAGTTAGTTCTTCAAATTCTTCCGGTGAAAGATCTTCGGCGAAAAAGTATATGGGGTTTGTCGGTCTGTTATGCACTCTTACTTCGTAATGAAGGTGGGTGCCTGTTGACCTTCCGGTATTGCCCATCAGTCCGATCAATTCCCCACGTTCAACTTTTTGCCCTTCTTTTACCAGAATTTTATTTAAATGAGCGTATCTGGTATTGTAACCATATCCATGATCGATTACAACCTCGTTCCCATAGCCTCTACGTGATTGTTTTACTAAGGTTACATTTCCAGTGGCAGTACTGTAAACTTCTGTGTTTTTTGGCCCTACAAAGTCTATGCCGGTATGAGTTCTTAATCGAAAGGTAAAAGGGTCATTTCTGGATCCGAAATATGAACTTATCCAGATGTGTTTTGTACAGTTTACAGGGGTTATAGCAGGATAGTGTTCAAGTTTATCCTTTTTCTCAATAGCAGCATTCAGTATTTCATCATATGATTCTTCCTGAATGGAAACCTGCTTTTGAAGATTTTCAATTTTTGCGGCTAATGCGGTTAATATTTTTCCCGGGTAACTTTCGGGATGGCCGGCATAGGGATCATGACCACCGGTTCCTGCTATTCTGATATTTTCCGGAAGAGAGTCTAATTCCAGAATACCACGGTAAATATTATCATCATGGAAATGTTTATTTTGCAGTACAGAAGAAAGACTATCCACTTTAAAACTAAGAATCGCATATTTTGTGTTAAATTTAGTTATTCTCAAATTTTGAAGGACTGCTTCCGGTGAGTTAACAAATGAATAAAGGACAATAAGTATAAGAAAAGCAAGTATGTTGAGATAGATAAATTTTAAAAGACTTCGTAAAATTCTTTTGCCGGCCGGATGCTTAACTTCTACATACGATAATGTATCCGGATTAAAATTGTATTTCTTTTTTTTTGAAATCAATTGAAATATAAGTTGTTTATAGTGGTTGATGCGAGTTTCAACAAATCTATAAGAAAAAAATTAGTTTTACAAACCCTTTTCTGTGACTAATGTTAATAAATTTGCAGTTAATTCTATTAAATAAGTGAGGAAAGTAAATGAATTCTAAATCAGTTCGTAAAAAATTCTTTGAATTTTTTAGTTCGAAAGATCACAAAATAGTTCCTTCTGCACCTATGGTAGTCAAGGATGATCCTTCTCTGATGTTCACAAATGCAGGAATGAACCAGTTTAAGGATATATTTCTGGAACATGCAGTAGCAAAGGATCAGAGAGTGGCCAATACGCAAAAGTGTCTTAGAGTATCAGGAAAACACAACGATCTGGAGGAAGTTGGTCATGATACGTATCATCATACTATGTTTGAAATGTTAGGGAACTGGTCCTTTGGTGATTATTTTAAAAAGGAAGCAATTTCCTGGGCCTGGGAATTTTTGGTTGATGTTATGAAAATTGACAGCAACAGACTTTATGCGACTGTTTTTATAGGTGATAAGAAGGACAACTTGCCTCCTGACGATGAATCAATTGAATATTGGAGAGCTCATCTGCCCGAGGACAGAATTTTAAAATACTCAAAAAAAGACAATTTCTGGGAAATGGGTGATACTGGGCCTTGCGGACCTTGCTCGGAAATTCACATCGATTTAAGGACGGACAATAAAAGAAAGCAAAAAGATGGAACCCAGCTTGTTAATAAAGGACATTCACAGGTAATAGAAATATGGAATCTTGTTTTTATTCAATACGATCGCAAAACAAACGGTGCTTTGGAAAAACTTCCAAAAAGGCATGTTGACACAGGAATGGGGTTTGAAAGGTTGTGTATGGTTTTGCAAGGAAAAAATTCAACCTATGATACGGATATTTTTCAGAGCCTGATAAAAAAAGTGGAGGAATACTCAGGTATTTCTTATGGAGAAAAGGACAAATATGATATTGCAATGCGTGTAATATCGGATCATGTGCGTGCTGTTGCCTTTTCCATTGCCGATGGTCAACTGCCATCAAACACCAAAGCAGGATATGTTATTCGGAGAATTTTGCGCAGGGCAATCAGATACAATTACACTTTTCTTAAACAAAAGGATCCGAGCATTTATAAGTTAACACAGGTACTGGCTGAAACCATGGGAGAATTTTTTCCGGAATTAAATTCTCAAAAAGAGCTGATTGAGCATGTCATTATGGATGAAGAAAAAGCATTCCTGAGAACACTTGATTCAGGAATAAAATTATTGGAAGGACTCATGGTGGCAGCTATGTCATCGAATTCAAATGCAATTAGTGGTAAAAAGGCATTTGAGTTGTATGATACTTTTGGTTTCCCTTTGGATCTCACTCAACTGATTTTGAGAGAGAATGAAATGACTGTCAATGTGGAAGAGTTCAATAGTGAAATGGAGGCTCAGAAATCACGCTCACGCAAAGCCACTGAGAGTGATGCTGGCGATTGGATTGTTCTGATGCCTTTCGACACTCAGGAGTTTGTTGGGTATGAAGTTCTTCAGGCAGAAGTGAAATTGGTGAGATACCGAAAAGTTAATTCGAGAGGGAAAGTATATTATCATCTTGTATTTGATAAAACCCCGTTTTACGGTGAAAGTGGCGGTCAGGTCGGAGACCAGGGATATATACAAAAGGAAGGTGAAAAGATAGATATTATTGATACAGTCAGGGAAAATAATCTCAGTCTTCATATTTGTGCTCAATTGCCTGAGAAACTTGACGGATTATATAAGGCGGTGGTTGATGTGAATGTCAGACGATCAACAGCTAATAATCATACGGCAACCCATTTGCTGCACTATGCGTTGAGATCTGTTTTGGGCAAACATGTTGAACAAAAAGGGTCACTTGTACATCCCGAGTATCTGCGATTTGATTTTTCACATTTTCAAAAAATATCGGATGAGCAGCTTATTGAAATTGAGCATATTGTCAATGAAAAGATACGTGAAAATTATTCTCTTGAGGAATTTCGGGATATGCCCATGGATATGGCTCGTGATCTTGGAGCTATGGCACTTTTTGGAGAAAAGTACGGTGATCAGGTACGCGTAATTAAATTTGGCGATTCTGTTGAATTGTGTGGAGGGACACATGTTGCTGCAACAGGTCAGATCGGGATATTCAAAATCGTTTCTGAGGGTTCAATTGCTGCGGGAATAAGGCGCATTCAGGCATATACCGCACGGAAAGCTGAAGATTATATCGACAATCTGATTGGTATTTTAAAAGACATTACCACCATACTTGATGAGCCGAATGACCTGAAACAGACCGTTGCCTCTCTTGCAGAGCAAAATGCAGAACTCAGAAAAAAAGTTGAAGAATTCTCAAAACAGGAAGTAAAACGTATTAAAAACAATCTGAAGGGTAAAATAATTGAAATTTCAGACATAAATTTTATAGCACAAAAGGTATCTGCCGACTCGTCTTCGGTAATTAAAGATCTTGCATTTCAGATGAAGGGGGAAATTGATAATTTATTTCTGGTACTTGGCACTGAGATTCATAAAAAAGCACATCTGGCCGTAATGATCTCTGATAACCTGGTTAAAGATAAAAGCCTTGATGCAGGAAAAATAGTGAAAGAGCTTGCAAGATCGATTCAAGGTGGTGGAGGTGGCCAGGCTTTTTTTGCTACAGCTGGAGGATCTGATACAGGAGGCATTGAACATGCGTTGGAAAGAGCTGAGGAAATTGTGAGGGAATTGTAGTATGATAAATCCATGTCTTTTTTATCTTTATTAAATTTTCATTTCATGAAGAATGAAAGTAAACCGAACTTTCGATATTGTAGATCATTGCTGCAAAGAATTTCCCGACAAAAAAATCTTGTACACTAAACGATCCGGAAAGTGGGAGTCGTTAACTACATATCAATTAAAATCCTTCACCGATCAGCTTTCTGTAGCGTTACTGACTTATGGAATAAAAAGAAAGAAAATATTGCCAGTATATTTTCCGGCAATAAATCTGAGTGGAACATAATTGACATGGCTGTTGCCCAGATAGGTGCAGTTCATGTTCCTGTATATCCTACAATCAGCGATAGCGATTATCTTTTTATACTTAACCAGACCGAAGTGAGGATTATCTTTGTCTCTGATCAGACAGTATATAATAAAATTTCAGGATTAATTCGAGAATTGCCTAAACTGGAAAAACTTATTTCCATTGAAAAACTTACCAATGTTGAAGGAATGATGGATTTTATAAATGCAGGAGCCCGATCCGAAAAAATTAATTTCCATCAGCTTGAATCCATAAAAAAAAATATTTCTGCAGACGATATATGTACAATTATTTATACTTCAGGCACTACAGGCCTTCCCAAGGGTGTGTTATTGTCTCACAGGAATTTATGTACTAACTTTATGGCTGCAGCTGAACGTCAACCTCTGGGAAGCCAGCATAAAATACTAAGTTTTTTACCTCTATGGCATATTTATGAACGCACAGCGGTTTACCAGTTTTTATATAAAGGAACAATGGTATATTATGCTGAAAATCTTAAATCTTTATTGGCCAATATGCAGGAAATCCATCCTGATGGAACAACAGTGGTTCCCAGAGTGTTAGAGAAAATACTAAAAGGATTGATTTCCAGATCAAATGAATCCTTTGTTTTGAAGAAACTGCTTATTAACTGGTGTGTGAAATTTGGATGCAGATACGATCCGGCAAATAAGCGGGGATTTTATTACAAACTCCGACACTTTTTTACAGATATACTTGTTTTCAGGGCAATAAGATCATTACTGGGAGGAAAAATCAAGTATGTCGGCATGGGTGGGGCTCCTGTTTCTGAGAAGGTGGAACGTTTTTTTTGGGCAGCAGGAGTGCCTGTATTTCAGGGTTATGGTTTGACAGAGTGTTCACCACTTATTTCACTGAATTATAATGAGGATGATAACATGAAACTTGGGACTGTCGGACCGTTGATTCCAAAAGTGGAGGTTAAAATAGCCGAAGATGGAGAAATAATGGTCAAAGGACCAAATGTGATGAAAGGGTATTATAAAAACAATGAACTGACAAATGAAAGTTTTGAAAAGGGGTTTTTGCATACAGGAGATCTGGGAGAAATAATCGATAACAGATTTCTTAAAATAACAGGTCGCAAAAAGGAAATGTTCAAGACTTCTTATGGAAAATATATTGTTCCTCAGGCTATTGAAAGCCGTTTTATTGATTGTCCGTATATAAATCACATCATGATAGTTGGCGAAGGCAAACACTATGCTGCAGCAATAATTTCTCCTAACTTTGAATACTTCAGAAAGATTTATTATGGGAACATGAAGATTTCCAATGAAAATTTGATTGTGCATCCGGAAATTATTAAAAGAATATTGCAGGAGATTCGTGCGGTAAATAAGAAGTTGGGAAAAACAGAACAAATCAGAAAGCATTTGCTTGTTTCTGATGTCTGGTCACCGGAGTCAGGTGAAATTTCAATAACACAGAAACTCCGCAGGAATATTCTTCTTCAGAAATATGCACACCAGATCCATGAATTGTATATTGAAGATTCCCCGGAAGAGATAGAATGAATAATGTAATTTTATGTAACTTGTAACCGCCGGTAAAACTCACACTTATGAAACTAACCCGGATTTTTGATATTCTTCAGAATAGTTATGAAAATTTCCCTGATAAACAGGATGCTCTTGTACACAAAGAAAATGGGGTCTGGATAAACCATTCTGTAAGAGAATATTATGACACTGCCCATAAACTTAGTTATGGACTAATTGCATTAGGATTTAACAAAGGTGATCGGGTTGCTACTATTTCAAATAACAGACCTGAGTGGAATTTTCTGGATATGGCACTGAATCAGACAGGATTGATTCATGTTCCGGTATATCCAACACTTAGTGATTCTGATTATGAATTTATTTTAGACCATGCAGATCCAAAGATGCTTGTTGTGTCTGATAAAAGTCTGCTTCAGAAATTGAAACCGGTTGCAACAAAAGTGAATCCTCAGATATTGATTTATACCTTCAATGAAATTGCCGGAGTAAAAAACTGGATGGAAATTTATAATCTTGGAAAGAAAAAGGAAAATGAGCTTAAAAACAAACTTGAAGAGATCAAAACAAGTATTCACACTGATGATCTGGCAACTCTGATTTATACATCAGGAACTACTGGCAACCCTAAAGGGGTTATGTTAAGTCACAAAAATATTATAAGTAATGTTTTTGGAGCTGCGGAAGTATTTCATTTCGGACTTGAGGACAGAACACTGAGTTTTCTTCCGATATGTCATGTTTTTGAGCGAACGATTAATTATTATTTTCAAAAACAGGGAGTTGGAATTTATTATGCTGAAAACCTTGGTACCATTTCTGATAATCTGAAAGAAGTAAAACCTTCTATATTTATTGCTGTTCCGAGGGTACTCGAACGAATATATGATAAGATCATTGGTGTGGGCAAGGACCTGAAAGGAATAAAAAAGCAGATTTTTTTCTGGGCAGTAAACCTGGGATTACGATTTGAATTTCATAGAAAAAACGGCAGGTTCTATCACTGGAAATTATCCATTGCCAAAAAGCTTGTTTTTTCCAAATGGCAGGCAGCGGTAGGTAACAATATCCGTATTATTGTTTCAGGTAGTGCTGCCCTTCAGCCCCGGTTGATCAGAATATTCAATGCAGCCGGAATCCCTTTGGTTGAAGGTTACGGAATGACAGAAACCTCTCCGATCATTGCGACCAGCAATTATGACAAAGGTGAAATTGTTGTTGGCACGGTAGGTCCGGCTCTTCCCGGGATGTCTGTTAAAATTTCAGATGATGGTGAAATTCTTGCAAAAGGTGATTCCGTGATGCTCGGATATTATAAAGATCCCGAGCAAACCAATAAAACGATTGATAAAGACGGATGGCTTCATACAGGAGATGTCGGATTTTTAGTAGATAATAAGTATGTTAAAATTACAGACCGTAAAAAAGAAATGTTTAAGCTTTCGAGCGGAAAATATATTGCTCCACAAGTTATTGAAAATAAGTTTAAAGAGTCATTTTTTATTGAACAACTTATGGTTGTGGGGGAGAATGAAAAATTTGCCAGTGCTCTGATTTCTCCTAACTTTCCGTTTTTGCATAACTGGTGTTCAAGACATGGAGTTAAATTCAGAGACAACGAAGATTTGATTGAAAATCCTCGGGTTGTTGCCCGCTATCAGAGAGAGGTGAATGAAATGAATAAACAACTTGGACAGACTGAGCATATTAAAAGATTCAGGCTGGTTTATGAAGAGTGGTCCCCTGATACAGGTGAATTATCAGCAACACTTAAATTGAAAAGGAAGGCAATTGAAAGAAAATACAAACAAAAACTGGATGAGATATACTCTGTACAGAAGAACGGTCAGTAAAATACAAGGCATTTGTTTTCAGTCTCTTTCCTGGCACAACAAATTATCATAAAGCTTCAGGTATTGCTGAATGCATGTGTTCCAACTGAACTTTTGTGCATGCCTGATAATTTCTCCGGAAATTTTTTTGCTGTTTTTTTGAAATTCTTTCAATTGTTTATGCATTATCTCTGTCATGTGATCTGCATTAAAATTCTCCCAGTAGTATGCAACACTTCCTCCAATTTCAGGCAGACTGGTATATTTGCTAAGAAAAACAGGTTTACCGGCCAGCATTGCTTCAATCACAGGCAGTCCAAATCCTTCAGCTATGGAAGGGAAAAGAAAAGCCTTACAGTTTGTATATAACCAGTATTTCTCTTTATCATTTATTTCCCCCGGCAATATCACTCTTCCTTTCAGGTTGTTACTGTAAATTAATGCTTCTATCTTTTTTGCATAGGCCGTATTTTTATTGCCTGCAATAACCAGCTTCATGTTCGGAAAAGAATGCATAAGAGGGATCAATACATGAAAGTTTTTCTTTGGATGAAAAACTCCAATAGTGAAAAAGAAATTTGCATCTTCTATATAATCCGGTACCTTTGCTTCCGGAAATACAGATAATTCAACTCCGTTATAGATAGTATAAACCGGTTTGTTTTTTATAGTAAAATGCAATAATACCTGTTGTTTTGTATATTCAGAGATTACTGTAAGTACATCTGCACGATCGATATTCTTCTGGAGCTTATTCATGTATTTATTCGCCTTGGCTGTCTTTTTTTCAATCAGAAAATTAAGATCATGAATGGTCAGAATATGCAAGGAATGCTTCCCCGGTTTGTGTGATGGAAATTGGTGCAGACTGTGCCAGAGATCATATTTTTTATTGAATCCGGGGAAAAATCGTTTTTGCCAGTTAACAGGGACAAATGTATATTGGCAATTTTTACCAATCTGAATATTGCTTTTGCCCAGAAAATGGAGTTCATACTTTCCGGAAAGTGCATTGCAAAGATGTTTCGCAAAATTATAGGAAAATTGACCAAGTCCCGAATAGATGTCGTTTGTTTTATAAATATCAATCAGTAAGGATGGCATAGTATAACATACGTAAATTATGATCGCATCTGACAAAGATGCATTTTTTATATAAAAAAAAACAACTCAAGGTTCACAATCAAGGACGATTATTATTTTTATACACTTAGAGTCTTTTAATTAAAATAACCGGGATATTGATATTTCTGTTAAATATTTGGTATGTTTATCATCTTTTTTAGTTTTGTATTGATCGTGAAAGAAGAATAATGCGGATTTATTCGTGAGACTTAAATTTCATGAGTTTTGCGAAATGAAATTTTCTAGTTGAACCTGCCTGCCAGCCACAGGCTGGTGAACAGGCAAGGCAGGCAATGCCGCTGAAAGCGGGAGCGAGGTAAATACCCCGCCTCTTGAGGCGGGTAGCTTCATTTAAAAGACAAGCAGGTATTATTAATAATAAAACTGCGGATACTAAAGTACAAATATCCTTTAACTCCAGACTTAATTAATTATTTTAGTACAACCTAAAGAAATTATGAATTATGAGTTGCAGGGTATGTTTTTCAGGATTTCTTTTGTTTCTTGTTTGCAGTCTGTATTCCCAGGACAGTGAGATTAAATTCCGCCAGATTACTGTTGAAGACGGTTTATCGCAGAACTGGATCAGATGTATCAGCCAGGATAAATACGGTTTTATGTGGTTTGGAACCCGCGACGGACTGAACCGTTATGACGGATACAACTTTAAAATATACAAGTTGGATCAGAAACTGAAAAACAGCTTATCCAACAATCATATAAAAGTTATTTTTGAGGACAGTCGCGGGAATTTATGGATAGGAGCCCAGGGAGGATTAAATATATATGATCGAAAGCGAGATGAATTTATACCACTGTCTTTCACACTGGATTATTCCATTGAAGCAATTGCCGAGCTGTCTTCAGGAGATTTGCTGATAGGATCACCTGAAGGATTGTTTTTCATTGATCAGGAAGATATGTCTTTCAAAGAATTGAATACGGAGATGTATGTTAATGCTATACTTATTGACAACAATAACAACATTTGGCTGGGAACATACAGCGGATTGTGTTTATTCAACCAGGCAGATTGCAGCGTCCAGGTTTTCAGGAACAGGAAAGATGATAAGAAAAGCATAAGTGAGAATATAATCCGGTCAATGGCACAGGACTCTCAGGGGCGTATCTGGGTCGGCACAGATACCAAAGGTCTCAATTTATTGAGATATATTAAAGAAGATCCTTTTCATCCGGAGTTTATTAATTATTCAAATCATCCCGATGATCCTGAGAGTATAGGCAAAGGAGCAGTACTGGCATTGCTAGATGATAAAGAAGGCAATCTTTGGATAGGATTGGAAAATGGAGGCCTTGATATAATTGAATTAGACGATTTTAAGGAAAACAGATGTGTATTTAAACATTATCTCCATAATGAAGGAGACAGTTACAGTATTTCCAATAATTCGATCCATTCCATTTACAGGGATAAAAGCGGAACAATATGGGCAGGCACTTATGCTATGGGCATTAACTATTATAATAAACTCTTACACAAATTTGAACATTATAAGCACCTGCCGAACAACTCCCATAGTATCAACAACAATCATGTGAATGTGATTTATGATGAAGCGGACAAATTATGGATTGGAACTGAGGGAGGATTGAATGTACTGGATAAAAAAAGAAAGACTATAAAGCATTATACTTATGATTTCAGGGACGATAAAACAATTGGTGCGGATCCGGTATGGTCAATATTACGTGATAGCTATGGCAATATGTGGATAGGCACGTGGAGCGGTGGTTTGAATTTGTTCGATGAAACCTCGAGTACATTTACTCGTTACCTGCATGATGAGAATGATGAAAACAGCATTGGCGGGAACAGTGTTTTCGGATTGGCACAGGATCAGGAAGGGAACCTGTGGATTGCTTCTATGTTGGGTGGATTGAACAGGTATGATTACGGCACGAATACGTTTAAGAGTTATTTGCATGAGGATGGAAAGAACAGTATTTCGAACAACTGGGTAAGGGATATTCTAATAAGCAGTTATAATGAGGTATGGATGTCAACAATGAAAGCTGTTGATGTTTTTGATATTAATACAGGATTATTCAGAAGTTATACACATGATGTATCGGACACAACCAGTATCAGTTATAATGGTGCAGTTGTGATCTTTGAAGACAGCAAAAGAAATATATGGATCGGGACCGAAAGCGGTTTGAATGTTTATCGAAGAGAAAGCAATACTTTTAAAAGCTATTTTGAAGAGGACGGATTGCCGAATAATGCCCTAACGGGTATTTGTGAAGATGATAATGGAAATCTTTGGCTGAGCACCAATCATGGAATTTCGAAGTTTGTTGATGGAATTCATCAACCCGAATGTCCGGAATTTAAAAACTATGATATGTGGGACGGACTTCAGGGAAATGAATTCAATCGCCGATCATTCTGCAAAGGAATTGACGGCAGGATGTATTTTGGAGGTACAAATGGATACAATGTATTTCATCCGGACAGTATCAAAGACAACAAATGGATTCCGGATGTTGTCCTTACAGGATTTTATATCAATAATCAGTCGGTGGATTATAGAGATAAAAATTCACCTCTGACTGAGAATATACACATTGCAAAAGAGATCAGGTTACTGCCAAAACATATGGTTTTCACTATCGAATATGCGGCACTCAATTATATTGCATCAGAAAAGAATCATTATGCATTTATTCTTGAAGGATTTGAGAAGGAATGGAATAATGTAGGCACACAAAGAACGGCTACATATACAAATCTTGATCCCGGAAGGTATGTTTTTAAAGTGAAAGCTTCAAATAATGACGGATACTGGAATAAGGAAGGAAGATCTCTTGTTATTACGATCCTTCCTGCATGGTGGCAAACCTGGTGGGCAAAAGCATTGTATGCATTGTTTATTCTCCTGGCGCTTTACTTTTTCAGAAAGTATACATTAATATCAGTAAATTTTAAAAATCAACTTTGGAAAGAACATTTGCAGAGAGAGAAAACAGAAGAATTGAATCGGATGAAAATCAGGTTTTTCACGAATATTTCTCATGAATTACGAACGCCGCTAACCCTGATTTCCGGACCTATAGAACAGCTTATCAATAAAGGCTCAAAATCGAAGGAACTGGAATTGATAAAACGAAGTGTGTTTCAACTTAGAAAGCTTGTTGATCAGATTCTGGATTTTAGAAAGATAGATAGTGAAGAAATGCCGGTTAAAATGCAGGAGAATGATATTGTGTCATGTATTAAGCAAACAATATTTGGTTTTTTCGACTATGCAGAACAAAAAGGCATTAAAGTGATTTTCAGATCGGGGATTCACAAATTGAACATGGATTTTGACAAAGAAAAAATTGATAAAATTTTCACAAATCTTCTGATGAATGCATTGAATTATACTCAACCAGGAGGAACAGTATCTGTCAATTTGACTGTTCATGATGAAAAACCTGTAAAGAATGAGATTCATTTGGTAATTGAAATTTCAGATACGGGAAAAGGAATTCCGAAACTGGAAATTGATAAAATATTCAATAGATTTTATACTTCTGATAACCAAAATGATACCTTAGTTGGTACAGGCATAGGATTGCATTTAACCAAAAGCCTGGTGGAAATGCACGGCGGTGAAATCAATGTAACAAGCAAAGAAAAGGAAGGGACGGTTTTCACTGTTGTGCTTCCTGCGAGAAATGGTAAGCTTGAAATTGCCCGGAAGGAAATTGTATTGCAGAACAATATTTCCGGGAAGAGCTCAAAGATGAAGGTTGAAAATCAAAAATCAAAAATTGAATCACACAAAAAGACCATAATAGTCATTGACGATAACATTGATATCTGTTCCTTTATTGAAAGTATTCTGATTTCGGAATTTAATATTATCAAGGAAATTAATCCTGAACAAGGCATGGAACTAATTCTGAAATATATGCCTGATCTTGTTATTAGTGATGTAATGATGCCGGGAATGAATGGATTTGAGTTGTGTGAAAGGATTAAATCAGATATCAGGATTAGTCATATTCCTGTTATTTTATTAACTGCTAAAGCTACTGTTGAGGACCATATTCTGGGTTTTGATACAGGAGCAGATGAGTACATTTACAAGCCATTCGACATAAAACTTCTGCGCTCGAGAGTCAGAAATATGATACGTCAAAAAGAGGTCTTAAGGAAACATTTGATCGGGATGGATGGGAAAATCAATTCAGACATATCAGTAAATTCCCTGGATAAATCATTTATGGATAAAATCTTTAATATTATACTGGATAATCATCATAATCCTGATTTTACAGTAAATAATATTATTGATGAAATTGGAATGAGTCGCAGTGTTTTTTATAAGAAATTCAAAGCCTTGTCAAATAGTTCAATTCATGATTTGATAAAACAGATTCGATTGAAGAAAGCCTGTGATCTGATGAATGATAATTCACTGACAATTGCGGAAGTTGCCTATCGGTCAGGGTTTAATGATCCTTCTTATTTTAGCAGAGTGTTCAGGGAGACTTACCAGGTTACCCCAAAAGATTATATTCTTCAGAAAAACACTACCGGCGGATAATATTTGTAAAATTATTTTCTAAAAAAAATCTCCAATCCCCAAATATCGGGTTGAATTATCAATCAGAGACAAATTTCCCATTTTTCAGGACGATTTTCCTAATAGACAAGTTCACATCAATAGTATTTTTGATAAGATTTT
>JAFGQO010000027.1 GCA_016935615.1 Bacteroidales bacterium | reverse complement strand
GCGGATGTGGCGTAATTGGTAGCCGCGCTAGACTTAGGATCTAGTGCCTTCGGGCGTGGGGGTTCGAGTCCCTTCATCCGCACGAAGTAAGGATGAGAACAAGTGCAGCAGCACTTGTTGACTTTTCGAAGAAAAGATCCAGGGATAAGAAGTTTATCCCGATGACTATCGGGAAGTCCCTTCATCCGCACGAAGTAAGGATGAGAACAAGTGCAGCAGCACTTGTTGGCTTTTCGTAGAAAAGAATAAGGGATGAGAAGTTTATCCCGATGACTATCGGGAAGTCCCTTTGTCTGCGCATGACCGCTGATACTTTCGCATATCGCTCGTGTTAGCGGTTTTTATACAAAAAAATCAGGTATTGAAGAAAAATTCATAGAATGAATATTAATAAAGAAAACATCGATGAGCTGAATGCTGTGTTGAGCATAAGCCTGGAGAAAGAAGATTATGAGGGAAAGGTAAAAACCGTTCTGGAAGATTACAGGAAGAAAGCCAGAATTGACGGGTTCCGACCGGGGAAGGTGCCCATGGGACTGATCAGTAAAATGTACCGTAAGCCGGTGCTTGTTGAGGAAGTGAATAAGTTCGTCTCAGAATCCATTGCCAGATACCTTATGGAAGAGAAGCTAAATATCCTGGGTGAGCCATTACCCCACAAAGGAGAAAGAAAACCGATCGACTGGGATCATGATTCTGAATTCGAGTTCAAATTTGACCTGGGTATTGCTCCTGAGATTGATATCAATGTTACTCCCAAAGACAAGATCCCTCTGTACACGATCAAAGTGGATGACAAACTCATTGATAAGTATATCGAAGGCTATGCTCAGCGCTTTGGAGAACCGGAAAGCGTTGATAAAATGACTGATAAGTCTCTGATTAAAGCAGAAATAAGGGAACTTGATCCTGATGGTGAGCCGGTTGAAAATGGTATTCATGTTGATGATGCTACACTTTCGGTTGAACTGATCAAAGATGATCGGATCAAAAAGTCTGTTCTTTCATCCAAAAAAAATGATGTTTTGACTATTGATCTGAAAAAAGCATACCCCAACGATACCGAGCTTTCAGCCATTCTAAAGATCGACAAAAGCAAAGTGCCCGATCTTTCGCAAAACTTTAGAATAACCATTCAGGATATCTCATTATTCAAAAACGCTGAGATAAACCAGGACTTATTCAATAAAGTTTTTGGGCAAGGAATCGTAAAATCCGAAAAAGAGTTCAGGGAAAAAATCACTGAAGAAGCAAAAAAGAACCTTGTGAGGGATAGTGAATACAGGTTTTCTGTTGATGCAAAAGAAATACTCCTGAAAAAATTCAGAAGCCCCCTGCCAAATGATTTCCTGAAAAGGTGGTTGCTTATGATCAATGAGGGAAAATTCAGCATGGAGCAAATTGAAAAGGAATACGATCATTTCGAGAACGACCTTAAATGGCAATTGATAAAGGATAAACTGGTTGACGAGCACAAACTTGAAGTTGCCGATGAAGATATGAAACAAGCTGCCAAGGATGTTGCACGTATGCAGTTTGCTCAATACGGAATGTCAAATGTGCCCGATGAACATCTTGAAGAATTCTCAAAACGTATACTTGCCAGTGAAGAGGACAGAAACAAATTAAAAACACGTGTCGTAGAAGATAAAGTAATACAATTTGTTAAGAACACAGCAAAGGTTGAAAACAAAGAGATCAGCTCGGAGAAATTCAACAAATTGTTTGAAAAATAGTATTACCTTTACATAAGCTATAATTCAAGGGTATATGGATGATATTAAGGATTTTAAAAAATATGCAACAAAGCACCGGGGTATCAGCAGCATGACCCTGGAAAAAATAACTTCTGTCTACAATAACTATATATCTCCCACAATTATTGAAGAACGGCAGTTAAATGTTGCTTCTATGGATGTGTTTTCACGTCTGATGATGGACAGGATCATTTTCCTTGGATTGCCAATTGATGATTACGTGGCAAACGTAATTCAGGCTCAGTTGTTATACCTCGATTCTACCGATCCGGGCAAAGATATTCAGATCTACTTCAATTCCCCGGGTGGTGCAGTGCATGCCGGTCTGGGAGTTTATGACACCATGCAATATATATCCTCTGATATTGCCACCATCTGTACCGGAATGGCCGCCTCGATGGCTGCCGTGCTGCTTTGTGCAGGTCATAAAGGCAAACGGTCGGCATTGAAGCATTCAAGAGTTATGATCCACCAGCCTATGGGTGGGGCTCAGGGACAGGCATCTGATATCGAAATTACGGCCAGGGAAATACTGAAACTCAGAACCGAATTGTACAAGATCATTGCTGATCATACCGGCAAAGACATTAAAAAAGTGGAAAAAGACTCGGATCGCGATTACTGGATGACAGCGAAAGAAGCACTTGAATACGGCATGGTCGATGAAGTACTTGAACGTACGAAAAAATAAAATCTTTCATTATGGACAGGTGTTCATTCTGCGGCAGAGAAAAAAGTGATACCAATCTTCTGATTGCCGGTATTTCAGGGCATATATGCGACAATTGCATTGAGCAGGCCTATGAAATTGTACAGGAAGAACTGAAAAAGAAAGGTGATTTTGATATCAACTCCATACAACTTGTTAAGCCTTCAGAAATAAAAAGCTCACTTGATCTGTACGTAATCGGCCAGGATCAGGCAAAAAAATACCTGTCGGTAGCTGTTTATAACCACTACAAACGCCTTATGCATCATCACCGGAAAGATGATGATGTTGAAATTGAAAAGTCCAATATTATTCTGGTTGGTGAAACAGGGACGGGCAAGACCCTTCTTGCACGAACCATTGCCAGATTGCTGAACGTGCCGTTCACCATTGTTGATGCCACAGTCCTTACAGAAGCCGGCTATGTCGGTGAAGATATTGAAAGTATCCTGACAAGGTTATTGCAGGTAGCTGATTACAATGTTGAAGCTGCTGAAAAAGGAATTGTATTCATCGATGAAATTGACAAAATAGCCCGCAAATCTGACAATCCTTCCATTACTCGTGATGTATCGGGAGAAGGAGTTCAACAAGGTCTTCTGAAACTGCTTGAAGGATCTGTTATCAATGTTCCTCCCCAGGGCGGAAGAAAACATCCCGATCAGAAAATGATCCCTGTGGACACAAAGAATATCCTGTTCATCTGCGGAGGAGCTTTTGACGGAATAGAAAAAAAGATCGGACAACGATTGAACACTCGTGTTGTCGGGTATAGTGCTTCAAAAGTTGCTGATAAAATTGACAGGACAAATTTGCTGCAATACATTGCTCCGCAGGATCTGAAATCCTTTGGTATGATCCCGGAAATCGTAGGACGTCTTCCCGTTCTCACTTACCTTCATCCGCTCGACAGGAATGCTTTGCGAAGGATCCTGACCGAGCCTAAAAACTCGATCATTAAACAATATATCAAGTTGTTTGAAATGGACGGAATCAACCTTTCTTTTAAAGACAACGTTCTTGAATATGTTGTGGATAAGGCTATCGAATTTAAATTGGGCGCACGCGGACTTCGCTCTATATGCGAAGCAATTATGATCGATGCAATGTTCGAACTCCCCTCCAAAGGAAATAAGGAAGAGATGACCATTACAAAAAAATATGCAGCTGAAAAACTTGAAAAACAAGATATTAAGCGTTTAAAGGTTGCTTAGTATTTGTTTATTTAAAAAATTATAACATATCTTTGCAGGAAAGCAACAAACAATATGAATAGAGTATTTCTTACAATCTGGTGGTGGTGGCTCCGATTTCTCCCGAAAACGTGAGACAGGACCCCTGTTGTAAAAAATAAATACAATACAAGAAGCGGCTTATCGTACTCACGGTAAGCCGCTTCTGATTTTAATCCATATTAAAAAGAAAAACATGCATACATATAAAATTAGATTAGCGACAAAAAAAGTACTGGCAGACATGGTTACCCCTGTAAGTGTATTTTTGCAGGTACACGAAAAATTCAGGTACTCGTTTCTGTTGGAAAGCTCTGATTACCATGGACATGAAAATTCATACTCTTTTATCTGCCTTGACCCTGTAGCAACTTTTCAGGTTGATAACGGAGTTGTATCGGAAGAATATCCCGATGGTGAAAAGAGTGAAAGTACCCTGAATTCCGTGCAGGACTTCCGTGATAAATTCGATAAGTTCATACGTGCTTTCATCGTTGAACATGGAGATAATACACTTGTAAATGGTGTATTTGGATATGCCAGCTATGATGCCTTGCAACACTTTGAGACCATTAAGCTGAATAAAAAGAGTCATGAAACCTATAAAATCCCTGAAGTCAGGTACAATTTTTTCAGGTATGTAATTGCCATCAACCATTTTAAAAATGAACTGATCATCCTCGAAAATATCTTTGAAGGAAAAACCAGCAGGATTGATGAAATCAAAACATTGATCTTTAACCAAAATGTTAAAGAGCCAGCCAGGTTTCAGACATTGAACAATGAACAATCAAACATCTCTGATGATGAATACATGGAAATGGTCAGCAATGGAAAAAAACACTGTTATCGGGGAGATGTTTTCCAGATCGTTCTGTCGAGGCAATTTTCACAGGAATACAAGGGAGACGATTTTAATGTTTACAGGACTCTTCGTTCTGTGAATCCGTCTCCTTATTTATTTTATTTTGATTATGGCGATTACCGGATTTTCGGTTCATCGCCCGAAGCACAATTGAAAATACAACAGGGGAAAGCTATAATCAATCCTATCGCAGGTACATTTAAGCGTACAGGAGATGACAAAAAGGACAATGAACTTGCAAAACAACTCTGCGCAGACCCAAAGGAAAATGCCGAACATGTGATGCTGGTCGATCTTGCAAGAAATGATCTCAGCAGGCATGGCATAGATGTGAAAGTGGACAGTTACCGAGAAGTACAGTTCTATTCCCATGTTATTCATCTTGTATCTACAGTTTCCGGGAAGCTGAATGAACCTTCAAAGGTCGTGGATATGATGATGGCTACTTTCCCCGCAGGAACACTCTCGGGCGCACCGAAATACAAGGCTATGGAACTCATTGACAAATATGAAAACCAGGGGAGAAGTTATTATGGTGGCGCGATTGGTTTTATTGATCTTCAGTTCAATCTCAACCATGCCATAATGATACGTACCTTCTTAAGTAAAGGCAATACATTATTCTATCAGGCAGGAGCAGGAATCGTATCCGAATCAGACGAAAAAAGTGAACTCATGGAAGTAAATAATAAACTCGGCGCATTGAAAAAAGCCATTGATCTTGCTAAAACTATATAACAATGGAAAAAATACTGGTCATTGACAATTACGACTCATTTACATACAATCTGGTACACTATATTGAAAATCTTACGGATGATCCGCTGGATGTGTTCAGAAACGACAAGATAGAGCTTGATGCTATCCAGGAATATGACAAGATCTTATTATCTCCCGGTCCCGGAATACCTATAGAAGCAGGCATTTGTCTTGACATCGTGAAAAAGTATTCTGCCTCAAAATCTATTTTGGGTGTTTGCCTGGGACACCAGGCCATTGCCGAAGCATTTGGCGGAAGATTGATCAATCTGTCCAAAGTATACCACGGAGTATCCACAACCATCAATATCATTGCACCTGAGGACAGATTATTCAAAGAGATCCCCGGAACACTTGAAGTGGGAAGATACCATTCATGGGTGGTATCAAGAGAAGATCTGCCGGATTGCTTTAAGATCAATAGCCTGGATGAGTTTGGGATTATTATGGGGATAAGCCATAAAGAATATGATGTGAAAGGTGTTCAATTTCATCCTGAATCCGTTCTTACAAAGTACGGATTGAAAATCATTGAAAACTGGCTGAATAATTCATTCTGAACAGAAAAACGCCAGTAATATTACCTGGAAAATGAGACGAATAATAATAACCAATTAAACCTTTTCACTATGAAAGAAATATTAACTTACCTGTTCAATCAAAACATCCTGACAAAACAGGAATCCAGGGATGCTCTCCTGGGAATAGGTCAGGGAAAATATTCTGATCCGGAAATCGCATCGTTCTTAACAGTATTTCTGATGCGTAAAATTCATCCTGATGAGTTGTCAGGATTTCGTGATGCTTTCCTGGAATTGTGTGTTCCGGTTACCATTCCCGATACAATTACAATTGATGTTTGCGGAACAGGAGGAGATGAAAAGAATACATTTAACATTTCCACGCTTAATTCCTTTGTTCTGGCCGGTGCAGATGTAAAGGTTGCAAAGCATGGCAACTACGGAGTGTCTTCATCATGCGGATCTTCAAATGTTCTTGAATACCTGGGGTACAAATTTTCAAACGATAATGATAAGATCAGGAAAGAAATCGAAAAATCAAACATTTGTTACCTTCATGCCCCCCTTTTTCATCCCTCGATGAAATACGTGGGTCCTGTTCGTAAGAGCCTGAAATTAAAGACATTCTTTAATCTTCTGGGCCCAATGGTAAATCCGGTAAAGCCACAAAACCAAATTGTCGGGGTTTACAATGAAGAGGCTCTTGAATTATACCATCATGTTTTTTCAGATGCCGGTATCAACAACATTATTCTGTATAGTCTCGATGGTTACGATGAGATTTCATTGACAGGAAATTTCCGGGCTATATCAGAGAATGAAGACAGGATCTATACTCCTGAAACCATAGGTTTTGAAAAAGTCAAACCCGAAGATCTTTATGGGGGTAACTCTGTAGAAGAATCGGTAAAATTATTTCTGAACATTCTTGAAGGGAAGGGTACTGCTTCACAAAATTTTGTCATTTTTGCCAATGCAGGATTTGCTCTGAAATGTTACTACCCTGAAAAATCCCTGGAAGAATGTGTGAATATTGCCAGGGAATCGCTGGAAAGCGGAAAAGCTCTGATTATGTTAAAAAAACTTATAGCTCTTCAATAGTATTGACAATTAAAATTGTATGATGTCTGTTCTGAATACCATAGTGAAGCATAAAAAGAAGGAAGTAGAAAGTTGTAAAAACCTTATTCCTGTTCCCGAACTGTTAAAAATGACCTGTTTCGAAAGAAATACTTACAAACTGACCGATTTCATTCTGTCTCAGGAAAAGACCGGAATAATCGCTGAATTTAAACGCAAATCGCCATCCAGGGGAATTATTAACAATATCTCTCAAGTTGAAAATGTTACTGCAGGTTACACAGAAAACGGTGCATCGGCCTTATCAGTTCTTACTGATTTTATATTTTTCGGCGGATCAGTGGACGATTTGCGAAAAGCCCGCAATGTCAACAATATCCCTATACTGCGTAAAGAATTTATCATTGATGAGTACCAGGTTTATGAAGCAAAAGCCATTGGCGCAGATGCTATTCTTCTGATCGCTTCCATTCTGGATAAAGATCAAACTAAAACACTTGCCAAAAAAGCCCGTGAGCTGGGTCTGCAGGTATTGATGGAAATTCATGAAGAACAAGAATTAAATACCTTAAATGATTATCTGGATGTTGTGGGAATAAATAACCGGAATCTTAAAACATTTGAAGTTGATCTTCAGCAATCGGTAAAACTCGTGAAAAAAATACCTGATGATTTTGTAAAAATTTCTGAAAGCGGAATCACATCTGCAGATGATCTGTTGTATCTTTCAGAAAACGGATTTTCAGGCTTTCTGATAGGAGAATATTTTATGAAAACATCCGATCCGGTAATTGCTTTCGCTGATTTTGTTGACGAGGTAAATACAAAAAAAGAAAGATGAAAGATACAGGTCTTAAAATAAAAGTATGCGGAATGCGTGATAAAGAAAATATTCGTTCGCTCATTCGGCTGAATCCCGACTATATAGGATTTATCTTATATCCCGGTTCAAAAAGATTCCCCGGAGATGATTATACCCTGAATGTTGGTATTCCCGGTGAAATTCAAAAGGTAGGAGTTTTTGTAAATGCTCTAATACCTGAAATCTTCAGCTGGATAAACCGGTTGGATCTTCAACTGGTGCAGCTTCATGGCAATGAATCGCCTGAATATTGTTATGAACTTAAAAAAATGGACATCAGGATCATTAAATCTTTTGGAATCGATAATGATTTCGATTTTTCAATACTCGAACCTTACCTATCCTGCTGTGATTATTTTCTTTTTGATACAAAAACAGATCTTCATGGCGGTTCCGGAATGCAATTTGACTGGAACATCCTTAAAAGCTATAAAGCAAGCATTCCCATATTTCTAAGTGGAGGAATAGGTCCTGATGATAATGAAATCCTTCACAATTATAGAAGTATTATAAACATTTTTGGAATTGACATCAATAGTCGGTTCGAAATACAGCCGGGCCTTAAAAATATTGCAGCTCTTAAAAGTTTTTTTCAAAAAATACGATCAAACTAATGTTATTCTTATGAAATACAATGTAGACGAAAAAGGATTTTACGGTGAATTCGGAGGAGCCTTCATTCCTGAAGCCATGTATCCTAATATTGAAGAATTACAGAACAATTATTTGAAGATTCTTACCAGTTCTTCCTTCCAAACAGAATATGCAAAATTATTGAAGAACTATGTTGGAAGACCATCTCCTTTGTATTATGCCGGAAGACTTTCAGAACACTATAAGACAAAAATATACCTGAAAAGAGAAGATCTGAATCATACGGGATCTCATAAAATTAACAACACCATAGGTCAGATCCTGATTGCCAGGAAGCTTGGAAAAACCAGGATCATTGCTGAAACCGGAGCAGGTCAACATGGTGTGGCCACCGCTACTGTTTGTGCACTTATGGGCATTCGGTGCGTAGTCTATATGGGAGCGCTTGATGTTTCACGCCAGGCACCCAATGTGCTGCGAATGAAAATGCTTGGTGCAGAAGTAATCCCTGTAGAAAGCGGTAACAAAACATTGAAAGATGCCACCAATGGTGCTTTGCGCGACTGGATCAATAATCCCTGGGATACGCATTACATTATTGGTTCTGTAGTAGGTCCGCATCCATATCCTGATTTGGTGGCCCGGTTGCAGTCTGTTATTAGTGAAGAAATCCGCTGGCAATTAGCTGAACAGGAAGGAAGAGAGCTTCCGGACTTTATTATTGCCTGTATTGGTGGAGGCAGTAATGCATCCGGTGCGTTTTACCATTATCTGGATAATGAAAATGTTAAGCTTATTGCAACGGAAGCTGCCGGACTTGGTATTGACACAAAAGAAACAGCTGCCACTCTGGCAACAGGTTCTCCGGGAGTGTTGCATAGCTGCAAGACCATGTTAATGCAAAACGATGATGGTCAGATCACTGAGCCATACTCTATCTCAGCAGGACTAGATTACCCGGGTATTGGTCCAATGCATTCATTTCTTCATAAAATACAAAGAGTAGAATATTTAAGCATTACCGATAAAGAAGCGTTGGATGCTGCCTTTTTTCTTACGCAATCAGAAGGTATTATTCCTGCTCTGGAATCGGCACATGCACTCGCTGTGCTTAACAAAAAGAAGTTCGGACCGGATGATGTAGTGGTTATCAATCTTTCCGGAAGAGGAGATAAAGACATGGATGCCTACATTCGTATGATGCAAAAGAAATAGGGCATAAAATAGAAAACCAATTTGTATGGAAAATGTATTAGACACAATTTAAAATGAACAGAATAGATACTCTTTTTCAGCAGAAAAACAACAACATACTTTCCATTTATTTCACTGCCGGACATCCGACACTTGATTCAACCTCGACCATCATTAACACTCTTGCATCCGAAGGAGTAGATATGATCGAGATCGGTATACCATTCAGCGACCCCGTAGCCGATGGTCCGGTTATTCAAAAAAGCAGTCATACGGCACTTGAAAACGGAATGAGTGTGCGTACTCTTTTTAACCAGCTTAAAGACATAAGGAAAACAGTGGACATCCCATTATTATTGATGGGATATTTTAATCCTGTGATGCAGTTTGGCGTGGAGAAGTTTTGTTCAACATGCAGTGAAATTGGCATAGATGGAACCATTCTGCCTGATTTGCCTTTAGACATATACCTAAGTGACTATAAGTCAATATTTGATAAATACAACCTGTATAATATCTTTCTTGCTACACCGCAAACAAGCGATAAGCGTTATAAGCAACTTGATGTTGAAAGTAAGGGATTCCTTTACATGGTTGCGGCTTCGTCAACGACTGGTATACGTCAGGATTTTGAAGATTACCAGGTGGCATATTTTAAGAGAGTGGAAAATCTCTCATTGAGATCGCCACGCCTGATAGGGTTTGGAATTTCATCGCAGAAAACTTACCTGCATGCCTGCAAATATGCTAACGGTGCTATTATTGGCAGTGCTTTTGTTACTATTTTGGAGCAACAGGGTGATCTCAAGAAAAATATCCAAGATTTTATCCGCTCAATTCGGAGAATATAAATGCAAAGAAGCTGTCCAAAAAGTTTATTTCATGCCACTAAATCAGTAAAACACGAAGATCCGTAAAGTAATAATGTTCTAATAATCAAGATTTTGTGATTCTTGAAGGCTTAGGGTCTTTGTGACATTTTCTTAAATATATGACTTTTTGGATAGCTTCTTCATTCATCCGACTCACACGACAAAGCACAAATTTCTATCCGGTTACAAAATTTATTCAATGAAACTTCCATGATAAAATAAGCATGATTTTAATACACACGAGTATGATTATTTTATCATGGTAAGTTCCATCTGACAATTGAAAATAAATAAACAGATGAAAAATTATCAATTCATCATCACAAAAAGCAGTTAACTTTTACCTCCTGTCCGATTTCTATGGCGCTCGTGAATTCGTATTCTGTGTGTTGCTCTTTCCTGTCTTATAAGTGCTGTTGCCTCACAATCGCCATCTGAGTAATCTATAATGGTTTCTCTATCTCCAACAATACTTAATATCTGACCATCAACAATAATCCATCTCCTCCCATAACCGGGACAATGAACCAGAGTAAGCTCCTCAATGATTTCCCGGCGGTAATTCTGATTATATACATCTGCTCCCCAGATTGAACCATTCACGAAGATAGTATCTTCTGTAGCAACGCTTGCTCTGTACCACTCTTTTTGCAACCTTTCCTCCCTTGTATAAACAAGAGGTTCGGCAGATTCAGGATCAACAAATATAAGTTTCCCTTCTTCCAGTACTATTGTAAAATCAAGAAGATCATCTTCATTGATGCCATTATAGGTAATTGTTCTGGTCCCCTCAACTTTTATATCATTGAAATAAAAATCCTGAAAAGTTACAATATGTTGTGATCCGGGTATATGCATATTGTTTGTTAAAGTCACCAGAATTTTCCCCTTTTTGGTAATGGTATCTCCATTGAATACAACGGAGCAGCCTTCGCCATAATCAAATGTGATAAGCTTCGGAAATCTGGTTGAATCAGGATGATCCACAGTAATAACCAGGCATGTAAAGTCATCATCTGCCGATTTGGTTGTTGTCGTTTGATAATTGTTCTCATCCAGCTCCGTCAGTTTTTCCAGAACATTCGCATCAATGTCTTCATAAATATTATCTGCTATTGCATCATCGGATGCCAATTCAATATCAAGCTCTGTTAATTTTTCATCTTCCCCGAGAGGTATGTTTTTCTCGCAAGACATATTCAATATGCCCATTGCTGAAAAAACAGCTGCAATCCATATTAAACTCTTTCTTTTCATAATTTTCTTTTATTAATTTGATTAATACTTTTCCTGATGATCATCGAAATTTCGTTTTCTTAGATGTTTGTGTCTGCAAAAGGTTTAATGAAGAAAAATATATTTCCCGGCACTATAAATGAAGCTCCCCGCCTCAAGAGGCGGGGTATTTACCCTCGCTCCCGCTTTCAGCGGCATTAACCGATGGATCCGCGAAATTGTTATTGAATGAATGACCGGGATTCTGTCTTTATTGTTCGGAAAGAAAGTGGTATATTTCGTGTCATATAATTAATCTTCGGAAAAATTGGAAGAACGCATTATACTTGGAATTGATCCGGGAACAAAAATCATGGGGTATGGAATAATAAAAGCTCAGGGAAATAATCCGGTGTTAATTGCTATGGGTGAATGCAATTTTTCAAAGATTATTGACCATTATCTGCGACTGGAAAAAATATTTCATGATACACTTGAATTAATAGACAGGTTCCATCCTGATGAACTCGCTATTGAAGCTCCATTCTATGGAAAGAATATACAATCTATGCTAAAGCTTGGCCGCGCTCAGGGCGTAGCAATTTCAGCTGCCTTAAATCGTAAGATCCCAATTTTTGAATATGCACCCCGTAAAATAAAACTCTCCATTACCGGACAGGGTGCAGCTTCAAAGGAGCAGGTAGCAAAATTCTTACAATATACTCTTCATTTCAGTGAGGTTCCAAAAAATCTGGATGCTACAGACGGCCTGGCGGCTGCTATGTGTCATTTTTATCAGCGAAACCCGTTAGGAATAAAAAAAGGATATTCCGGCTGGAATGATTTTTTAAAAAAGAATCCCGGGAGAACAAACAACCTATAGATTGGAAGAAATGGTTCTGGCTATTTCTTCATATTCTTCTTTTGACAATTCAACTTTGGGATTGGCAAAATTGAGATCTCCCTCATCGTTCAAAGGGACCAGATGAATATGTGCGTGGGCAACTTCCAGACCCATTACTACAACTCCAATTCTTTTACAATCGACAGATTTTTCAATTGCCCTGGCAACTTTTCTGGCAAAAAGATTCATGGCCGTGAACAATTCATCTTCGAGATCAAAATAATAATCGATTTCTTTCTTTGACACAACCAGTGTGTGACCTCTGGCCAAAGGATGAATGTCAAGAAAGGCAAAAAAGGCCTCATCTTCAGCAACTTTATAGCACGGTATTTCGCCTTTTATTATTTTACTAAAAATTGAAGACATTGTTTTGTTATATTTTAATGAATAGTATTTCTGTTAATTCCTGGATAATTAAAGTGTAATGTCAATAATCTCAAACGGGATTACACCTGAAGGAACATTAATATTCACTATATCGCCTACCTTTTTGCCTAACAATCCCTTTGCTATAGGAGTATCAACAGAAATCTTTCCGGCTTTTAAATTTGCTTCACTTTCCGATACAATTGTATATTCCATGGTAGCATCATTATTTTTGTTCCTGATCTTCACTTTATTCAGGATCTGAACTTTAGAGGTATCGATCTTTGATTGGTCAATAATTCTGGAATTTGCTATAATGTCCTTTAACTTTGAAATCTTAATTTCAAGCATTCCCTGTGCTTCTTTTGCCGCTTCATACTCGGCATTTTCAGACAAGTCACCCTTATCGCGGGCTTCAGCAATAAGCTTTGAAATAGATGGTCTTTTAATATTCATCAAATTATCCAGTTCATCTTTCAGCTTTTGCATTCCTTCCTCTGTAACATATGAGACCTTTGCCATGATAATTCCTCCAAATTTGGATAGTCTAAAAACAAAAAAGAATCCCGAATATCCGCGGAACTCTTTGCTCTGCAAAAATAATAAATAATTTAGCAATTAAACAAAAATTAAATAGACAACTCTATTTGAGTCATTAAGAAATCAGATATATTTTGGATTTAAAATTTCCGCATAAATCACTGCTCTCTTCAGATCGAAAGCATCCGGATCCTTTAGCCTAGCCTCAATACTATTATAGTCGAAATCCCTGATCTCTTCATAATCAGCATTTTCTATTTCATTATACTGATCAGAAATTATCTGATCCTTTGTTGATTCAAAAACAGCCTGACCTTCTGTGCCTGCATCAGTTTTGAGAGTCAAGTTTTCTTCCGTTGCTTCTTCCGGTTGCATCTGAATCACTTCATCATCTTCTTCTTCAGCAAGTTCCTCCAAAAAAGGTCTTTCCAAAACAGGTTCATCATAGTCAAATACCGGATCAACTTCTTTATTCTGATCATCAGACATCATCTCCTGTGGAATTCGTTGTTGCTCTTTTCTTTTGTTGTAGTTCCGAAATGCACTTGCCGCCAGACCAACCACCATAATAACGATATAGATGACAATTTCAAGAAATCCGTTTTCGTCGGCTAACTTCATAAAGTACAATTTTTATTAATTTCAGTTGCAAAAATACATTCTCAATATTCCTGATTTTTGATCGTTATATAATAACTATATTTGCTATTCAAGAATTTCCTTCAAATGAGACCTTCAAATTTATTATATTTTTCCATTATCTGCACGGTATTTATCTTCTTCTCATCTTCATGTGAGAGATATGAACAACATCCTATTCCTTCAGTTTATGTGAACTTTACAATCAACATTCTATACGATCCGGAATTTATGCGTTTGCAGGCGCAGGACAACTCGATGATCATTACGAACAATATGTTGGGAATTTTGGCTCTTGGTTACAATAACAATGGAGTTATCGTTTACAATGCAGGCGATAAATTTTATGCTTTCGATCGTACATGTCCTTATGATTATCCTGAAAATGTTGTTGTAGAATCAAATGGAAGCAATATGGCAACCTGTCCCGTATGTGGATCTGTTTTCGTATTTCCGAGTATGGGAGCGCCAACTACAGATGGTCCTGCCACTTTTCCGCTAAAAGAATACAAAGCATATTACAATCCGAATACCGGCGATTTGAATGTATTCAACTGATGCGTAAAAAAAGAGCTGCCATAGATACTGATAGCTCTTTCACTTATTCCGGATTTATTTCTAATACCTGTAATGTTCAGGCTTATATGGTCCTTCAAGTGGAACACCAATATAATCAGCCTGCTCTTTTGTAAGTTTTGTGAGTTTTACACCCAGTTGTTCAAGATGCATCCTTGCAACTTCTTCATCCAATTTTTTTGACAGCCTGTATACATCAATCTTATAATTATGTTTCCACAAATCGATCTGGGCCAGTGTTTGATTTGAAAAGGAGTTACTCATCACAAAAGACGGATGCCCGGTAGCACATCCTAAGTTCACCAGCCTTCCTTCTGCAAGCAGAAAAATGGAATGGCCCTCAGGAAAAATATACTTATCAACCTGAGGTTTGATGTTAATTTTCTCTATGCCTTTGTAATTATTCAGCTTGTCAACCTGGATTTCATTGTCAAAATGGCCGATATTACATACTATGGCCTGATCTTTCATTTTTGTCATATGTTCAAGAGTGATGACATCTCTGTTCCCGGTAGAGGTAACAAATATGTTCCCTTCTTTTAAGGCTTCTTCCAAGGTATTCACTTCAAAGCCTTCCATAGCAGCCTGCAATGCACATATCGGATCAATTTCTGTAACAATTACTCTTGCGCCGAATCCTCTCATGGATTGAGCGCAACCTTTCCCGACATCACCATAGCCCAATACTATAACAACTTTCCCTGCAACCATCACATCGGTGGCTCTTTTTATTCCATCTGCAAGAGATTCTCTGCAACCGTAAAGATTGTCAAATTTCGATTTTGTGACCGAATCGTTCACATTGATGGCAGGAAAAAGTAATTCCCCTTTTTCCTTCATTTGATACAACCTGTGAACACCGGTAGTAGTTTCTTCAGAAACACCTTTGAGTTCTTTAACTGCTCTGTGCCATTTGTCTTTGTCAACAGCAAGTGTTGATTTCAATTGATTCAGTATTACTGCTTCCTCATGATTGTTTGGTGCTTTATTCAATATATCCGGATTGTTTTCGGCTTTATATCCAAGATGCACCAGCAGTGTAGCATCTCCTCCGTCATCGACAATCATATTGGGGCCTTTCCCGTCAGGAAATGTCAAAGCCTGATCGGTACACCACCAGTATTCTTCAAGCGTTTCGCCTTTCCAGGCAAATACGGGAATACCTGCAGCAGCTATAGCAGCCGCAGCATGATCTTGTGTTGAAAATATATTGCAGCTTGCCCATCGTATATCAGCACCAAGTTCATGAAGAGTTTCTATTAAAACAGCAGTTTGAACTGTCATGTGCAGAGAACCTGTTATCCGGGCACCTTTGAGAGGTTTTTCTTTCGCATATTTTGCTCTGATAGCCATCAGACCGGGCATTTCTTTTTCTGCAATTTCCATTTCTTTACGCCCATATTCAGCCAGGTTTGTATCTTTCACCTTGTATGGAAGAGAATCAACCATTATTTCTTCTTTCATTTTCTAAAATTTATATATCCAAATATTGTATTACGATAATTATTATTCTTAAGTGTATCTGAGTGTGACAAAGTTTGTTACTTTATTTTAAATCCGCCAATTTAATCTATCTCTTTTTGACAGAGGATAAGATATCTTTTATTAAAATCTTATCTTTTGCTATCTGTACAGCTAAATTCTTCATTGTTGAAAATTTTCGTTCTTCCCGTATCCGTTCAATAAAGGTAATTTTTATCTCCTTTTCATATAAATCACCTGAGTAATCTAACAAATTTACTTCCAAAACAGGCTGGTTGCAATCTGTCTCAAAAGTTGGTCTGCAGCCGATATTCATCATCCCTTCGTGTCTTTTTTCGTCAACATATGCAAACACTGCATAAACACCATTCATCGGCACAATCTTATTGGGATCATTTAAGGAAATATTTGCCGTGGGAAATCCAATATCCCTCCCCATTTTATTGCCTCCGATTACTCTGCCTGTTAAGAAAAAATCGTACCCTAACAAATTGTTGGCTTTTTTTATTTCTCCGTCCAGAATCAACTTTCTTATTTTTGAAGAGCTGACTCTTTCGCTATTTATTAAATAAGGATCAAGTCGGGTCAATTCAAATTTATAACGTTCTGACAATGACTTAAGTTTCTCAAAATTCCCCTCACGGTTTTTCCCAAACTGATGATTGAACCCAATAACAAGATGGTCAATCTTTATATTGTCCACAAGAATATTCTTTACAAATTCTTCAAATCCTGTTGATGCAAATTGTTTATCAAATTCAAGTACTACAAGATTATCTATTCCGGTTACTTCCAGAAGACTTATTTTTTCCTCCAGTGAAGTGAGTAATTTTATTGTGTCTTTTCCCTCATCAAGAACTTTTCTTGGATGAGGCCAGAGAGTCACTATTGTTGATTCTCCCGATAACAGCCTGGCCTTCTGTATAAGATTTTGTATGATCGCCTGATGGGCAAGATGCACACCATCAAAAATACCTACGGTAACCACCGGGTGTTTTATTTTAATCTGATGTAAATCCCTGAAAATTTTCATTCTGTCTGTCACATGCTTGTGATGGTTCACAAAGGAGAAGCAAAAGTAATTAATTTATAAGAAATATTCGCCACAGTAAAATGCCCGCATACTTTTCCCCCATTACGTAAAAATAAATATATTACGATTATTGTTTTATTATATTTTTTTCGTATACTTGTGTTGAATTTGTATTCTTACTAATAAATTATGAGTGCCCCAATTGATAACAAAAAGTACAATTCCATTATTAAAACAAGTCATGACCTCTTCTGGAAATTTGGCATTCGACGTGTAACAGTAGAAGAAATTTGCCGGGAAGCAAGTGTCAGTAAAATGACTTTTTATCGTTTTTTCCCCAATAAGACCGCCGTTGCCAAAACAGTAATTAAAAACATTTTTGACAATATACTGAATGACTATCGGAAATTAATGGCTCAGAATATACCCTTTGAAGAAAAAGTGAGACAACAGCTAATCATGAAATTTGAAGGCACAAAAGAAATCAGTGCTGAACTGGTAAAAGATATCTATGGAGACCCGAAATTGGAAATATTTGCCTATTGGGAATCCCGCACAAATGAAATAATGCAATTGGTCTTTAGCGATTATGCACAAGCTCAGAAAATGGGTTGGATACGAAAAAACATCCGGCTTGAGTTTGTGCAATATTTCATGAACAAAATGGGAGAAATGGCTTCCGATGAAAACCTTCAGGCTTTCTATCCAAGCACACAGGATCTTATTATGGAAATTGCTAATTTCTTCTTTTATGGTATATTCCCCCGCAAGGAAAGAGATGAACAATAAAGAACTCATATGGTTATGTATTTTACTGCTCTCCATAGTTGATCTCGATGGACAGGATACCCTTTCGAATGGGTCCGATTCCCTTACATTTAAGGGACAATTATCAGCTTACACCCATTTTAATTCTTCAAATGAATTGCCTTTATGGCTGGGAGCCAGATATATACCCCAACTGAACTATGGTTTATACTTCAGGACAGATCAAATTCTTGATTTTGAAGCCAGTGCTAACATATATGGTAATGCAGGACTTAAGCTCAATGATACCTCATCTGCCAATGGTAAGATAAAACCCTATCGTTTATGGGTCCGCTATTCTTCGAGGCAATTTGAATTACGTGCCGGACTTCAAAAAATAAATTTCGGTTCAGCCACGATGCTCAGACCACTTATGTGGTTCGATCAGATCGATCCCCGTGATCCCCTTCAATTAACAGATGGAGTATGGGGCATTTTGGGACGGTATTACTTCCTTAACAATGCCAATATATGGTTATGGGGTTTATATGGCAATAAAAATCCGAAAGGTTGGGAATCCATTAAAACAGTTCGAAGTTTTCCCGAGTTTGGAGGTCGCTTTCAATTCCCTGTTCCACGGGGTGAGGCAGGATTATCTTATCATTACAGAAAAGCCGATTCACGTGACATGGATTCAACTTTTACGGTTAATGCCGAGATTCCTGAGAACAGAATAGGAATTGATATACGACTCGATTTGGCTGTAGGTTGTTGGGCAGAAGGATCATGGACCCGGAAGAGTAAAAATCTGGGCATTTTCACCAACCAGGAAATTTTAAATCTGGGACTGGATTATACTTTCGGGATCGGGAACGGTATATATACTGTGTTTGAGCAACTTATAGCTTCATCCGATGAAAAAGCATTTGCATTTGAAAATGCCATCACTTTTTCTCTGCTGTCAATCTCTTATCCTATTGGTTTATTTGATAATCTGAGTGCCATAATCTATTATAACTGGGATGATAATTCCATATATAATTTTATAAACTGGCAAAAACAGTTTGATCATATTGTTTTTTATGTGATAGGATATTGGAATCCCGAACATTATAAGATACCGACACAGTCAGATGCAGAAAATCTATATGCAGGGAAAGGACTGCAATTGATGCTGGTTTATAATCACTGACAAAATACTATTTGTTTCGGAATACTCAAAAAAAGTCTTAAACTTAATCTTATGGAAATAATCAAAATTGACAAGCTTATAAAAAGGTTTCCAATGGGAAAGAGTGAATTTACTGCCTTAAATAATATAAGCCTTCATTTTGGAAAGGGCGAATTCACCGGAATTGTCGGACCAAGTGGTTCCGGAAAAACAACCCTTCTCAATATTATTGGCTCACTGGATTCTCCCAGTGAAGGTTCAGCAAGGGTGCTCGATCAGGACATTGGTAAGCTTACAACGAAAAAGGCTGCTATTTTACGAAGGCAGCATATGGGTTTCATCTTCCAAACATACAATTTGCTGCCGGTATATACCGTATTTGAGAATGTTGAATTTCCCCTGCTTTTATTAAATATGAATGTCTCTGAACGTAAAAAAGCTGTAATAAATGCACTGGATTGGGTCGGATTAACCGATAAAGTTAAATCACGACCGGCTCAGCTTTCAGGTGGAGAATGTCAGCGCGTTGCCATTGCAAGGGCTATGGTTAAAAACCCGGTATTGGTCTTGGCTGATGAACCAACAGCAAACCTGGATTCTGAGAATTCGCATCACATTCTGCAAACTATGGAAAGACTCAACAAAGAACTGCAAACGACATTCATATTTGCCACTCACGACGATAAAGTTATCAGGTATCTGAAACGAAAAATACTTCTTCAGGATGGCAAAGTAACTGCTGATGACAGCATAATAAAATAATGAAGGAGGAAAACATGATGTTATCATTAAAATTAGCCTATCGAAACCTGATCGGTGCAGGCTTACGAACCTGGCTCAACGTATTTGTATTATCCATTGTGTATATACTGATAATCTGGCACTACGGAGTGATTGACGGTTGGAATCATCAGGCCAAAAAGGATATGCAAAACTGGGAAGTAGGAAATGGACAATACTGGAACAAAAATTACGATCCTTACGATTTCTTTACCCTGGAAGAAAGTCATGCGACATTCCCTGAAGTATTTAAAAAAGCTATAAAAAAAGGAATTGTTGCTCCGGTTCTAATCAACCAGGGAACCATTTATCCTGATGGCAGAATTCAAAGCATGCTATTAAAGGGAATCAACCCTGATCAAAAACTGCTTGCCTTACCCACTGCAGCATTAAATATTGAATCAGAAGAAATTCCTGTAATTATTGGTCGCAGAATGGCCAGAAGTTGCAAGCTTAATGAAGGCGATATTACTACCATACGATGGAGAGATGCCAACGGAACATTTGATGCAACAGAAGTGAAAGTTGTGAAAATATTCAACTGTAATGTGCCAAATGTGGATGCCGGACAAATATGGGTTGCTATTAAAGATTTGCAGGAAATGATGCAGTCTCCGGATGAGGCAACTCTGTTTATCATTGGTAAAAATTTTAAAACAAATGAGACTGTGTCGGGTTGGAATTATAAAAGCCTGGATTTCTTAATGACTGAAATGAATGAAATGATCAAAATGAAAAAGGTCGGAGGCTCGGTTTTTTATATCATTCTTCTTCTTCTTGCCATGCTTGCTGTATTTGATACGCAGGTACTCTCGATCTTTCGCAGACAAAAAGAGATAGGAACTTATATTGCTATGGGAATGACCAGAAGGCAGGTTGTAAGTCTTTTCACAGTGGAAGGAGCCATGCACGCAATTCTTGCAGTTATCGTCGGCGCTATTTATGGAATTCCTTTTCTATTATGGCAAATAAAAACAGGCTTTACTATGCCTGCAGGAACAGACGATATGGGAATCACCGTTGCAGAGACAATTTTCCCTGTATATGGAATCGGACTGATAGTCACTACCGTGATTTTAGTATTCATTATTACTACAATAGTGAGCTATTTGCCGGCTCGCAAGATCTCTAAAATGAACCCAACCGAAGCAATAAAAGGAAAAATACAATGATACGTTTTCTATTTAAAGGATTATTACGAGATCGAAACCGCAGCCTTCTGCCTATTTTGGTTGTAACTGCCGGTGTTTCGCTAACTGTACTTGCCTATTGTTATATCAACGGTATTCTGGGTGATACTGTTGAGTTTTCCGCTAAATATTCCTCCGGTCATGTAAAAATCATGACCCGGGCTTATGCTGATAACAAAGACCAGGTTCCAAACGATTTGGCCTTAACAAAGGTCAGCGATTTATTGGCTGATCTGAAAAAAGACTACCCAAACATGGATTTTGTTCAGCGGATCAATTTCAGTGGTTTATTGGATTCTCCCGATGAACACGGAGAAACCAAAAAACAAGGTATTGTCGTCGGAATGGCTGCTGATTTGATATCGGAAAACACCAAGGAAATTGAAAGACTGAATCTGGAGGGAGCCCTTAAAAAAGGCAGATACCCTGAAAAATCAAACGAGGTTTTGATCAGTAATGATTTTGCCGGGAAACTGGAAGTTGAACCCGGCGACCTTGTCACCTTAATTACCTCTACCATGTACGGCGGAATGTCCATTCAGAATTTTGTAGTTGCCGGAACCATTGAATTCGGAATTCAGATCATGGATCGCAGTGGAATGATTGCAGATATTACAGGAATACAAAATGCACTGGATATGTATGATGCTTGTGGTGAACTTTTAGGCTTCCTTGACAGACCAAATTATGACGATATAGCAGCATTTAATGCTGAAAACACTTTTAATGATAAATATTCCGATCCGAATGATGAATTTTCACCTGTAATGACAAGGTTACGAAATGATAGTATTATGTCAGGTTATTTTGATATGATCGATGGATTTATAGGTATTATAATTACTGTATTCGTGCTGGCAATGTCAATTGTTTTATGGAATACTGGTTTAATAGGTGGTCTGCGTCGTTATGGGGAAATAGGCATTCGGTTAGCCATTGGAGAAGGGAAAGGGCATATTTACCGGTCAATGATCGGCGAAGCTATATTAATTGGAATAGTAGGTTCAACTTTAGGAACCCTCATTGGACTTGGTTTTTCATATTGGTTACAGGAAGTGGGCCTTAATATAGGTGATATGATGAAAAGTTCAAAGATCATGATGCCAAGTGTATTCAGGGCCAGTATTACCACACCGGCCTATTACCTTGGCTTTATTCCCGGTTTGTTTTCTGTTGTTTTGGGCACCATGCTTTCAGGTATTGGTATCTATAAACGTAAAACTGCTTCCTTATTTAAAGAACTGGAAACTTAATTAATCCTTCCTGTTTTTTCTGCGAAAACAGGAACACGAAAAAAATAAAAGAAAATGAAACAATTTGCTTTAATACTGTTACTTACAACAACAATACTCAGGGCCCAGGAGCCTTCAGGAAAAGAGATTCTTGAAAAGATTGATAACAACATGACTTCGAAAAGCACCATTACTATGTCTAAAATGGTTATTCACGGTGTCCGGCAAACCAGGACCATAGAAGCAAAATCCTGGGGAATGGGTGACAAAAAGGCCTTTACGGAATATCTTTCTCCCGCGCGTGAAAAAGGTACAAAAATGCTGAAGCTTGAAGACCAGCTTTGGATTTATTCGCCCGGCTCTGACAGGACGATTCAAATTTCGGGACATATGCTCCGGCAATCGGTAATGGGATCGGATCTTTCTTATGAAGACATGATGGACAAAGCCAAATTGCTTGAAAATTACGATGCGGCTGTTATCGGATCTGAAAAGATTGAAGACAGGAATTGTTGGATCGTTGAACTTCAGGCAAAAACTGCTGAAATTAATTACCAAATGCGCAAAATCTGGGTCGATAAGCTCCGCTACATTCCCCTGAAAGAGGAGTTGTATGCAAAAAACGGAACACTGTTAAAAAGACTGGAACTTTTTGATATCACAAAGATGGGTAACCGCTGGTATCCAAAAAAGTTTGTGTTTAAAGACATGCTCAAAAAAGGAGACGGAACAGAATTTATTATTGTTGATATTGAATTTGATAAAGAAATCCCGGAGTATATCTTTACCAAAGCTGCATTGAAAAAATAAAGAAGTATCCTGTCAGGATGTATTCTTATTTGAAACAACAGCATACCGTTTTCTGTTATAATAAATATTATCTTTATAGTTAAGCGTAGAAAGACCTTGCATATGACAAAACCCGTTATTGTACAGGAAGATCCATGGCTGGAACCTTACTCTCAGATTATCAGTCTGAGGTACGAAGCCGCAAAGAAAAAGAAAGAACAGCTTGCTCAAAACACCGGATCACTGAAAAATTTTGCTTCAGGTCATCTCTATTATGGTTTGCTGGAAACCAAAACCGAATGGGTATTTCGTGAATGGGCTCCAAATGCCACAAAAATATTTTTACTTGGAGAATTCAACAACTGGGAAGAGTCAGATGCGTATCAACTTACCAGGATTGAAAATGATAACTGGGAAATCCATTTGCTTAAGAAATCTTTAAAACACGGTCAACATTATAAGCTCTCCATACACTGGGAGGGCGGCAAAGGACATCGTATCCCCTCATACGCCTATCGATGTGTCCAGGATGAAAATACAAAAGTATTCGATGCCCAGGTATGGGCCCATGAGTCATTTGTATGGCAACATTCACCCTTAAAAACAATGCCAACTCAGCCTATTATCTATGAAGCACATATCGGGATGGCAACAGAAGATCAAAAAGTGGGAACATACAGGGAATTCCGTGAACTGGTTCTTCCCCGCATTGTTAAAGCCGGATACAATACCATTCAATTGATGGCGATACAGGAACACCCGTATTACGGATCTTTCGGATACCATGTTTCCAACTTTTTTGCCGCGTCTTCCAGATTTGGAACTCCGGATGAACTGAAAGAATTAATTGATGCCATTCACAGCCATGGCATAGCAGTGATCATGGATCTTGTACATTCCCATGCAGTAAAAAATGAGATCGAAGGACTTGGTCGTTTTGACGGAACTCCCAATCTTTATTTCAATGACGGTCCCCGGAGGGAACATATCGCATGGGATTCGCTTTGTTTTGATTATGGGAAAGACCATGTGCTGCATTTCCTGCTTTCAAATTGCAGATTCTGGCTTGAAGAATATCAGTTTGACGGTTTTCGTTTCGATGGTGTTACCAGTATGTTATATTATGATCACGGCCTGGAACGAAGTTTTACAAATTATGATTATTACTATGACGGAGGACAGGACGGAGATGCAATAATCTACCTAACTCTGGCCAATGAACTTATTCATGAAGCAAAACCGGCAGCAATAACCATAGCTGAGGAAATGAGCGGTATGCCGGGCCTGGCAGAACCTTTTGAAAAGGGAGGTATAGGTTTCGATTTTCGTCTGGCAATGGGAATCCCCGATTACTGGATAAAGATCATTAAAGAAAGAGCTGATGAAGACTGGAATGTGAGTGAACTTTACCATGAACTTACCAGCAAAAGGGCATTTGAAAAAACAATTGCCTATGCCGAATCTCATGATCAGGCTCTGGTAGGGGATAAAACCATTATTTTCCGCCTTCTGGACAAAGAGATGTACTGGTATATGAACAAGGGATCTCAAAACCTGATTATCGATCGCGGCATAGCTTTGCACAAGATGATCAGGTTAATTACTTTTGCTACTTCAGGAGGCGGCTATCTGAATTTTATGGGAAATGAATTCGGCCATCCCGAATGGATCGATTTTCCGCGTGAAGGCAATAACTGGTCGTTCAAATATGCACGCAGACAATGGAGCCTCGCTGATAATCCGGAATTGAAATATCACTATCTTGGCGATTTTGATTATTACATGTTGTTACTCCATTCTGAATACAACTTTCTGTCACAGCCCTGGTGCAATCTGTTTCTTGAAAATCAGGGAGATAAAGTCTTAGCTTTTGAACGTGGTAACCTTTTGTTTGTTTTTAATTTCAATCCCGGTCATTCTTTCACTGATTACGGAATAAAAGTACCCGCAGGAAAATATAAAATCATCTTAAATACTGACAACAGGATTTTTGGCGGATTTGGCAATGTTGATGATTCTATAACCTATTATCCCCAGCGAATTGGCGGGATTACCGGCTCAAACATGTTAAAGATCTACCTCCCCAGTCGTACTGCTTTGGTCTTCAAACGAATGCCTGCACCATCCATTTATGAAGTCTGATGAATTATTTCAATCCAATATTTTTTGGATTGAAATTTTTAACTAATTTTGTCGGCTCATTGAAAAACGGACTATTAAGAACAGAAAATAATGGCAAATCATCAATCGGCAGTAAAAAGAACAAGGCAGTCTGAGCAGAAAAAGGAGCACAATAAATACTATGCCAAATCAACAAGAAATGCAATCAAGGAATTAAAGAATACTTCTAAAAAAGGAGATGCTCAAAAGATGTTACCTAAAGTTGCTGCCATGATCGACAAGTTATCCAAAAAACACATTGTTCATAAGAACAAAGCTGCCAATCTGAAATCGCAACTTTCAAAACATGTGAATAGCTTATAATTGGTAAGCTTTGCTTACAAAAAAAATTTCAGCCCCGCTTCATGCGGGGTTTGTTATTTCCTGGTACCGACAATCACAAAACTTTTCTTTTCAGTTATGCGACTACCTTTGTCGTTGTATGCATCAAAAAATATAATATAATATCCTGTTCGTAAGTCTGATCCATCAGAGTTTTTCCCGTTATAATAATAATATCCTTGCGTGCCAAGTATCTCTCCGTTTGCCAATGTGTTTATTTTCCTTCCGTTTTTGTCAAATACCATGACTCTTGCCATATATCCCGATCTATCCATAGTATAATGAATTAACAATTCATCATCCAGACCGTCACCATTGGGAGTAATGCTTTCAGGAGATATTTCAATTTTGCAGCCATAATCATTCTTCTCACCCTGAGAGTTTGGAGCAGCCGGAGTCTGGTATCCCGATGATGATGAAGCGGACTGCCAATTCCCGGGATCGAGACCCGATCTCACCGAAGAAATCCTTTCCAGTGCCACACCCCTGGTTTCAGATAAAAGTTTATGGTGAAAATCAGCAGAATAATATACGATATCATATATTCTGTTTTCGTCAGTGAATAAATATATCTTTGCTCCTTCATTTGGCAATGCGGGCATGTTCTCCATACAAACCAGGTGTTCTGCCCTGGAAAACGGTTCGCTGTTATCAATGCCTGAGTAATGCCTTGCAACAATCACATAACTATCCGACTCAACAGGAAAAAATTCATCTGTCATACAAAGTGTATCTCCACCTGCATTTCCGATTATTATGCTATAATTTCTTATATCAATGGTTTTATCCGAACAATTATACAATTCAATGTACTCTGTATATCCATATTCGGGATCAAACATGATTTCGTTGATCACAATGGCTGCACTGTCTGCTTTCTTTGGCACTGTAAACCGAATATCTGTGTTATGATCCAAAGTCGCACCGGAACAATCGCACAGATCAGAAGTCAGGCTAATTTCATAAATAGTATTGTTCACCAGCTTTTGATCAAATATCATTTCCATTTTTTCAAGAACCGGCCATGCAGGAACTATCGAATCAGGATTGCCTATCCCTTTATCAACAGTGAAAAATTGTGTTGATACACTTTTCATGCTATCCAGAGGTTCTGAAAAATAGAGCATTACCGAACCTGATTCAGTCACCGCAGCACGCCATACCTCAGGATAATCGTTCTTTGTATAAAATTGAAAAACTGAATTTTTCTGTCCGGGAGTTCCTCCTTTATAATGCAGTGATTCCTTCCAATTGCCACAGGCGGCACAGGGATCTTCCGGATTGATCATTTCCAAAGACCATCCTCCTTCTTTTTTTGAAGAACTTTCAAACCAGTCTGCTTTGTATTCAGTTGCATGAATTAACCGGCCTGATCTGTCCTGTAGTATTAGTTTTGATCCGACATTGTTAAGTTTCGGAAAATTATGACAGGGAATTGTATATACTGATGTATCGAAAAGTGCTTCTTTGTCTGCATCACACAAAACCGCATAGGAATGGGAAGGAATAACCTTAAAAGGAAATTCTGTTACCCTGTTGTTCGCTGTTATATGCCAACCTCCTGCAGCAATGTCTTCTTCCGACCTGTTGAACAATTCAATATATTCTGTTTCCGGCAATAATACAGGTGGTGAAGGATCGGCAAGGATTTCATTGATAATAAGATCATATGCCTTGGCATAATAAAACTCCTGACTGCGTTCCTCATCTTTCATGCTGTTGCCATACATGTCTTTAATATCGGGCAGGGACAGTTGGTAACGATTGCCCGGAATCAATCTGCCCGGCAGATGAATAAGAACAGATCTACCCACATAATATCCGGTACTATAACACCCGGCTCCATCTGCACAAAACTCAAGGTTATCATGCATTTGTACAACCTCAGAGAAAATAACTTCAACTTCATGCGGACTCACAACAGAAATGCTTTCAACAAACGGCAAAGTGGTTTCATCTGAAAAAAATCCATCCATAGTCAATTCGTCAAACATCAATCCACGATCGTATGTTGATGTATACTTATAATACAATGTAAAAATATTTGCTGTTTCCAACAATTCAACCTGAGCCGATCCTATCGTATGAAAAGAGTTCCCGGGGGTTTCTGTTTCAATTTTTACTACCCCTGTATTTGAAAAATTGAGCCGAATTTTCACTGCTTCTCCGTTTTCAAGGTTTTCTTCCCAGTCAAATCCGGTGTTCAATATACTCACTGCGACTCCATCTTTTACATTCCATAGCTGAAGTTCATCGCTGTTGCCCGTATAATTCACTCCAAAGACAAAAGCATCTGTCAGTTCTTTTCCCGGCAGAGAATTTTCTGATAGTATTACCGCCCAATTGTTCTTTTCTGAAGGATCAAAGTCGTAAGACAAAGAAAACTGCAACACTGCTCCTTCCCTTATTTCCAAAGGATCATGAAACAAAGCAATCCATTCCGTTGAGGCTTCATAACTGTTGTAATTGTGTTTTAATGAAAAACATCCTTCAATCGGGTTATCCCGAGTCGTTGTCCAGTGCCCTGAATTATTCTGATACCAGTCGCTCAGATCGTTATTTTCAAAATCGATAGAAATATTTTGACCTAACGAAATAACCGGTATGATGAAAAAAAGCAATACCAGTACTTTCATTTAAAAAAAAATACGAATTTTGTATATTGATTCGTGGTTCAAAATACATAATTTTAATTTTTATATCAAATCCCTTTAAGGGATTTTATTTTAGTGTATTGTATCACCACTATAAATGAAGTAAGATGAAAGTTGCTATTGTTGGTGCCAGTGGCGCTGTAGGACAAGAATTTCTGAAAGTGCTCGAAGAAAGAAAATTTCCATTGGATGAACTTGTGCTTTTTGGCTCTGAGCGAAGTGCCGGAAAAGAGTATATCTACAAGGGAAAGAAACTGGTTGTGAAAGAGTTGAAACACGGAGACGATTTTAAAGACATTGATATAGCACTTACCTCTGCCGGGGCAGGCACCTCTGTTGAATATGCAGAAACTATTACCAGACACGGTGCTGTAATGATTGATAACTCCAGTGCATTTCGCATGGATAATGATGTTCCCCTAATAGTCCCTGAAATAAATGCCGATGATGCAAAAAACAGGCCCAGGAATATTATTGCCAACCCGAATTGTACAACAATACAAATGGTCGTTTGTCTTCAGCCTATAGAAAACTTGTCTCATATTAAAAAAGTACATGTTGCATCCTATCAATCGGCAAGTGGTGCAGGTACACAGGCTATGACAGAACTGGAAGAACAAACAAAGCAGATCGTTGCCGGTGAAAAAGTAAAGGTTGAAAAATTTCCCTATCAGCTTGCGATGAATGTGATCCCGCAGGTAGATCAATTTATGGATAACGGGTACACAAAAGAAGAAATGAAGATGTACCATGAAACAAAAAAAATTATGCATACCGATGCTGCTGTAAGTGCAACTTGTGTGCGTGTTCCGGTGTTGAGAAATCACTCTGAAGCCGTGTGGATTGAAACAGAAGATGAGCTTTCTCCGGATGATGTGCGGAAAGCTCTTGCCAATGCAGAAGGAGTGACCCTTATCGACGATCCGTCAAACCTGAAATACCCCATGCCACTTTTTGGCGCTGGGGAAGACGATATTTTTGTTGGCCGCATAAGGAAAGACCTTACAAATCCAAAAGGAATTACTTTCTGGTGCGTTGGAGATCAGCTTAAAAAAGGAGCTGCACTGAACGCCGTGCAAATTGCAGAATATCTGGTAAAAAACAATCTTTTATAATAAGGACTCCCAAAAGTATTTTTTTTAGCTGCAAAAATTGCAGTGAATGAAATGCATTGCTGGTATTACTTAGTGATCTTTGCACATTCTTTGCGTTCCCTGCCTGTCAGCTACAGGCTGGTAAACTGGCGGGCAGAGCAAACAGGTTTGAGGTTAAAATACTTCCGCAACAATCACTTGTCAGGACAATTAATAGAGAAAATTATCATAAGGGTACCTTGTGATATGTACTTCTCTGACTTTAGCGTAGAGCAATTTTTTCAATTCTTCAATGTTTTCTTTTTTCTTTGCAGATATAAAAAGGCAATCGGTATTGTTTTTTGCCATCCAGCTTTTCTTCAGCTCGTCCAATGAATAATTCTCTTTTGTTCGGGGTGTTAAATCATCTTCATCTTTAAGAATGTATTTGTAAATATCTATTTTGTTAAAAAGGATGAACATCGTTTTATCAGAGACTCCTATTTCATGAAGTGTTTGATTTACCACATGGATCTGTTCTTCAAAATTCGGATGGGATATATCAACAACATGCAAAAGAATATCAGATTCCCGGACCTCATCGAGTGTTGATTTGAACGATTCCACAAGATGATGCGGAAGTTTACGAATAAACCCCACAGTATCTGATAAAAGGAAAGGGAGATTGCCTACAACAACTTTTCTTACTGTAGTATCCAATGTGGCAAACAGTTTGTTTTCGGCAAATACATCCGATTTACTTAAAAGATTCATAATGGTCGATTTGCCAACATTGGTATAGCCGACAAGGGCTACCCGTATCAATTTCCCCCTGCTCTTGCGTTGTGTCGCCATTTGCCTGTCAATCCTGGCAAGGTCCTTTTTCAGTTTTGCAATTTTGTCCCTTATTATTCTTCGGTCTGTCTCAATTTCAGTTTCACCCGGACCACGCAATCCGATCCCTCCCCGCTGTCTTTCAAGGTGTGTCCACATTCGTGTTAAACGCGGCAGAAGGTATTGATACTGTGCAAGCTCCACCTGGGTTTTTGCATGAGAGGTTTTTGCCCTGGCTGCAAAGATGTCAAGAATAAGATTGGTACGATCAAGGATTCTGCGATCCAACTCGCGCTCAATATTTCTCAACTGACTTGGTGACAATTCATCGTCAAATATTACCAGGTCTATGTCGTTGAATTCAATAAACCCGCCGATTTCAAGCAGCTTACCTTTACCGATATAAGTTCTTGCATTGGAAAATTCAATTTTTTGAGTAAACCTTCTTATTGGTATGCCTCCTGCAGTTTCAACAAGAAAGGAAAGTTCATTAAGGTATTCACTGACCTCCTCTTCAGTCTGTTCATTGCTTATTACACCAATCAATATTGCTCTCTCTTTGATTTTCTTTGTAGTAATCCCGGTCATTGCTAACTTTTCTTCAAACCCGCAAAATTAACATTTTAAGTTTTGATCAATCAATCCGTAATTGTAAACCTGTGAAATTATTGAATTGCATCACTGATAAAAAGTATCAATTGATTAACCTCCGATTGTCATAAATCACATCATGAATTGCCTGTTTCAATGTTTCCGTACAATCGTAAATCATAGAAAGATCATCGGGAAAAGGTGCAACTTCATTTCGTAAAAGCTGCCTGTCGGTAGCTTCAAGGGCTTCAAGATCGCCATATGCTCTGGCCGAAAAATGTTCAAAAACAGATGTGGCTGCAACAGGTTCAGATTTGTAAGTACTTCTGGATGATCCCGGCCTGAATTTAACCATTCCTTTAATGGTAACCGATTTGAATTGCCTTGTTTCAATTACTTTGCAGGATAATCTTTTGAATTTAGGAATTTTAATGTTATTTCCAAGACTGTCTTTTTTAACATTTCCCCTTCTGTCAAGTTCATATTCAAATCCGTCCTGCATTTCTTTGGTTCGAACATACTCTCTTCTTGAAATTCCATCAGGAGTAACTACGATATGATGCAGTTCAACAGTAATAAAATAATCATATTGTATATCTCTGCTATGATCATTTAAGTAATATTCTACCCACATGGTGTTCAAACCAGAAAGGTTTATGTTTACAATGTTATCATAAAATTCATTCGGCAACCGCACTCCTGATGTATTTACTGCAAGTAACAAAACCCTGGTGGTTCCAAAGAATTTCGCATCCTCAATCAAATCATTTACATCATGATAGTCAGCAACCCGGTATTGATGTACTTTCTGAAAGTCGTAATAAGCCTGTCTGTAACCTTCCTTCGATTGCAATTTCATATTGTTCAGCCCTTTCTCGTAATAAAACCTGGCAACATTTGCTTTTGCTTCAACGATCTCCTTTGTATAATCCGTATAGTCGTATGTTATAACCCTGTTCCCGACATTAAGAGGTGTTACTTTCTGAATTTCAGCTTGTCGCCGGCTTAAGGCATTGTAACGTTTGTAGATCTCCTCCCAGTTTTCGGGATTGTTTTCGGTTTTCAGAAATTTAATTCTTTGCAGGTCATGCTGGTTTGCAAGCCTGTATGCTTTATCCAAAAGCAGTTTGTCATCCTTATCCGCCCTGCCTCTTACTGTTTTTTTTGTGATCCTTTCAATCACAGAGTCATAATCGCCCTTTTGCAATAATTTTTCCGGGGATCTGCATGCTGTAAGAAGCAACAATAGCAGAACAAGGACTTGTATTGATCTCATTTTTCAGATATTGTAGTATCAAAAATAGAAAAAAAAACCCCGGAATACCTCCGGGGTTAGTTTCTATTTTTTTTGATCATTGCAAAACAAATACGATCGGGAAGGTAAACTGTACTTTAACCGGCCTACCACGTTGTTTCCCGGGGACCCATTTTGGTGAGCTCTGAACCACACGTTTTGCTTCTTTATCCAATGCCGGATCGACACCACGAACCACAACTACATCAACAACTTCTCCCTTGGCATTAACAGCAAACTGTACAAATACACGACCACTGATCCCATTTTCTGCAGCGATAGGCGGATAATTCAGGTTTTGCTGTATGTATTCCCTGAATTTTTCTTTGCCGCCACCCTGAAATGTCGGCATGTCTTCCACGATAAAGAATACTTCCTCTTCCGCTTCCTCTTCCTCTTCAAAAGGAACAAAATCAATTGCCATATTCTCATCTACGTCCATACTCTCAAAATCAATCTCTTCAATATCCACATCATCCTCCACGATATTGATCACTTCAATTACCTGTGGCGGAGGGGGAGGCGGAGGGGGCTGTTCTTGCTGCTGACGGGTGATAGGAATAATTTCCTCGTCAACCTCACCACCCTGCATACCCAACAACAAATTATTGTTTTTTGGTTTTGATGTCCATTCAAAAAATACCAGGAGTACTGCAAGGACGGCAACAACACCGATTTCAAAAAACAAATTGCTTTTGCTTTCGAGGTCTGCTTTACTGCTTTTTTTGACTTCCATGTTCTTTTAATTTTTCGGGCAATAAAAATAGCTAAATCTTTACGAAAGCCAAAGAAATAAATCAATATTTCAACTGACCTTAATCACTTCTGTTCAAAAATCCTGCCATCCCTTTGCTATAATTCCTGAAAAAGATGAGATTCATGTTCAAATGATCACATTGTAATGCATTTGTATCGATTTTGTATTTGTTTCCTTTTCAGACAGTGAAAATATCCGGATTTTTTCTATTTTTGGCGGCAATCTTAGAATGATCAAATCCGGGGGTTTAGCTCAGTTGGCTAGAGCGTTTGGCTGGCAGCCAAAAGGTCAGGGGTTCGACTCCCCTAACCTCCACAGAAGCCCGTAAAAATTGCGGGCTTTCGTTTGATTATGAAATACTTTGTGTATATTATTAAGTCTGAAAAGAATGATCAGTTATACATTGGTCAGACTCAGAATATCGATCAACGTCCTGAATCCCATAATACCGGAAGATCTATATACACTAAAAACCTTGGACCCTGGGCTCTTCTTGCCTTAAAAGTTTGTGATACAAGATCGGGTGCCATTAAATGGAAAAAAAAATAAAGAATCTCAGATCAGGGACTCTAATCCTGAATTTTATTCAAAAAAACAATTTTATACTTTATTAGCTCAGTTGGTCCCGAATTTGTTCAAAGCTTTGCTTTGATTAAGTTCTCTAACATCATCGTGAGCACAGTGACGATATCTGGCTTCATGTTAACCTGCAAACCAGGCGTGAACCCTAAATTGACAAAGCATCCCGGATAAATTCCCTAACATTGAAGTCATTAGTATCTGTTAGCAAAGAAAGGATCAATCTTTATCCAAAGGATCCCATTCTCCGAACGCTTCAATATGAATCTGAACCTGTGGTTCCGTCTGATACCTTTCATTCACATTATAGTACCATCCCAGGTATTCCGAGTCGCCACCGCCTTGTGTTGTAATCAGAAAACGATTTGGCAAGTTGCCTATATTTATTGCCTGGTCGCGTGCCAGTTGTTTGTCTCCTCCCTGAGGATCGATGGGTATCCAACCATAATTGGGAAGATATACTTCTGGCCATCGGTGAAAAAACTCATCCAGACTGGCATCATCACCCCTTACCACAAGTGCCCCCACATACCTTGCAGGCAATCCGGCAGCCCGGCACAAGGATACGAAACAAAAGGTATATTCCGAACAGGAGCCAGTGCCTCTCTGCAATACCAGCGGCGCTGCATTCCAGCCTCCTTCCATTTTGTATTCCAGGGTATTGCGTACACAATTGAATATCCTACGGGCAATCCAATATGGATTTGTCTCATCACCGACAATTTTTTTGACCAGCTCTTGCATATACGGATCATCGGTCATGTATTTGCTTCCATTGGAAGTATATAACCTGTATATGTTTTGGGGAATGGATTCCAGGGACCCGACTTTGTCAGGATAAATAAAATACCTGATGGCTGAAACAGCTGCATCCACCACCATGATAGATTGAACGGTTTCATTTGATGAAATATTCTCATAATGAAATGAGGCTACCGGCTGCTGCCAGTGATCTTTTTTCAACGTATACTGTTGCGGTGTAAATGATGTGTCCAGAATCTTCTGCTGCGACATATTTTCCGGTATCGCAATAAAAACATCAAGGTTTTTCAATTTCCCCTGTCCAAAAACTTTGACTTCATGGATAAGTGTAATCCGCGCTCTCCGTGTATCATTCAACCTGAATACTTCTTCGTCCTGACGAATGATCTTATACAGGGAATCGGTCTGGTAGTCAACATTCCAGAGATAGATCCCGTCCCATGCCATACCTCTGGAATAGGGACCGGGAGAATCAATGATCATGATCACTTCGCCTGATTCCGGATCGATCATATAGATCTCATCAAGATTTCGATCACTGCTCCACAGGTATTTTCCGTCTGAGGCAAGTCCGTTTACCGATTTAGCCGGACCATCAAATTTTTTCACAGCGGTGCCGTCACTCAGATCAAGTTTTATCATCGCATTTTCCCGTGCATCACCCAGCCATAGTGTTGTACCATCCCAGGTAAGACCTTCCGGATCACTGCATGGTGCATCGATGGTTAACAGAATTGTTCCGTTTTGCGGATCGATCTTATAGATCTTCGCCTGTTCCTTGTCGGCATTCCAAAGGTACTTTCCATCCCATGCCAATCCCATTGGCCAGAAACCAGGGGAAGGGATTTGATGCAGGATAGATCCGGATGCCGGATCAAGTTTATAAATGATGTCTGTTTTATAGTCCGCAACCCAGAGACAACCACCGTCAAAGGTCAGTCCGGTACAATGATTCCCGGGCAAGGGAAAAGACTGAATGATTTCTCCCGGGAAGGCTTGTATAATCCGGGGAAAAAGAATAAATCCAACCAGTAAAAAAGCATTTTTCATTGTTCTTGTCATTTTTTCTCTATTAATAAATTCACTGCAATCAATATCTAGGTTGTCAGAGATCGCGTCAGCCAAGAATTGAATTAAACTTTTCTGAAAAAAATCTTTCGATTTAAATGTAAAAAAAATGAATAAGAAAATACAAATTTTTGTTCTTATTCTGGCAGGAACCTAATGAACCGAATGCTGCATAACATTACGGTTTCATTTTACCAATGAGGTTGCATGGCATTGGCCCTGATCAGCAGGATACAGAAAATGGAATTCCATAGCTGTTTGTCAGGCAGTCCTTTCTGTTTTATCAACTGAAGGTTTATCTGCAGAGTAATTCACTGTACATAAAATAGTTAATTGTTTTACAGATGGATTTGTATTGCCAGAAAAGACTGCTTGAAAGTTAAAAAAGAAAAAAACAAAATAACGGGAAAAAACTTTGCAAACTAACTTAGTTTTCATATTTTTGTCGATTCAAATTCGGGGTTGTTATATGGAGTTAAGAGACCGTATTATTAAGGAAGCTTTCGAACTTTTTGTCAGATATGGTATCCGAAATGTTACTATGGACCAGATCGCAGGACAGTTGGGTATTTCAAAAAGGACTTTGTACGAATCATTCAAAGATAAAAACAACCTTTTACTGGAAGGAATGAAAGTTTTTATGATGAATAAAAAGGAAGAGGCTCTTGAAATTGTAAAGAAAACATCTAATGTTGTAGAAGCAATTTATACGTTTGGCAAATGGGGAGATGATACAAAAAGAAAAATTACCCCGCTGTTTTTTGAAGACTTCAAAAAATATTATCCTGAAATATATAACCTGTTTTTTTCAAAACATAAAATCAGGGATTTTACCATTACTCATACACTCATTGTAAAAGGAATGGATGAGGGAGTATTTCTTAAAGGTCTGAATGCTAATCTGGTAGATGATTATGTACATGAAATGATGAGCATTATTCATGACGATACCCTTTTCCCAAAAGATGAATATTCTGAAAGTGAAATATTTAAAAACATTATAATGCCTTACTTTTTTGGCATATGCACTAAAAAGGGACAACAGCTTATCGAGCAGTATTTTACGTATGAACTGGATATAAGAAAATAAAAAGGTATAAAAGTCAAATTAGTTTAAATATGAAAGAATTAAGAGTTTTAGTCTTACTGCTGTTCTTCTTTTCAGGAAACAGTTTGGTTACCGGACAGGAAGTGTTGTATCTCAGCCTCGATAGTGCACAACAATATGCCCTGGAGTATAACATTATCCTTCAGAATGCCGGATTGGCGGTTGATGAAGCGGATAAAATGGTGTGGGAAATGATAGCTTCGGGATTACCGCAGGTAGATGCTTCACTGGATTATACCAATTTTCTCGGATATTCCATCGAGCTTCGTTTTGATGAAAGTATGCCCCCTACAGAAATAGAATCAAAGCCTACCAGTAACATGAATTTGATGGTGAATCAGCTTATTTTCAGCGGAAGCTATATTGTAGGCCTCCAGACATCAAGAATTTATAAAACCCTCTCGAAAAAAAATTATGAAAAAACCACTGTGGATATTAAAAAACAAGTGATTGAATCTTACTATAATATCCTGGTAGCAGAGAGAGTACACGAGATTTATTCGAAAAACCTTGAAAATATAAGGGATGCTTACAAAAAGACCCGGGCCATGTATCAGGCAGGTATCCTGGAAATTACAGATGTCGATCAGCTTTCGGTACAGGTTAATCAGCTTGAAGATGCTGTAAGATCTGCCGAACGCCAGACCGAACTGGCTTACAATCTTTTGCGGCTTCAACTTGGGCTGGATACCGAAACCGGAATATCACTCACCGAGTCACTTGATCAGATCCTGAAACGACAGAATTTTGATGCTACATTGCTTCATCCTTTTAATCTTAACGAAAACATCGATTATCAGTTGATCGATTTCCAGGAAGATATTTCAGAAAAACAGGTTGCTCTTGAAAAAATGAACTATTTGCCTACCATTACGGGATTTTATAATTACACCTATAAATTTCTGACCACCGACTTTGATATGACTCCGCCGAATATGATAGGATTGAATATGAGAGTACCTATATTCTCAAGTGGTTTGCGCAAAGCAAAGCTCGACCAGGCCAAAATACAATATGAAACAACTCAAAATAACAAAGCTTTGCTTGAAGACCAGCTATTGATATCCGAAAAGCAATGCAGGTTCAATTTATCTACGGCTCTTGAACAATACGAAAGTCAGAAAAAAAATGTGGAAGTATCGAAAAGGGTATATGATAACATTGCATTAAAATATGAGCAGGGGATGGTATCCAGTCTTGATCTTACTACGGCAAATAACAATTATCTTCAGGCCGAAAACAATTACATCGGTGCCATGATGCAATTGATGCAGGCACAGCTTGAACTGGATAAACTTTTGAACAAGATTTAATTGAAAAACAGACAAAAAAATAAAAACTAATTCTATGAAACAAATAGCAATTATACCTGCTGTATTCACGATTGTGTTGATATTGGCCGGTTGTTCTTCCAAACCGGAACAAGGAAAAACTGAAGATGGAATACCTTCTGACAGCAGTAACGAAAAAAAGGTGGAAATGGTTCGCATTATGGAACTTAAAAAACAGGTCATTGGTCGTTCCATCGAACAAACATCCACATTGATGCCGTTTGAAGAGGTACATCTGGCTCCTTCATCTCCGGGGCGTGTGGAAAAGATCTATGTGGAAATCGGTTCTATAGTCTCCAAAGGTGATGTATTGGTCCAAATGGACCGTACCCAGTTGCACCAGGCTATGGTACAACTGAATACCGTAGAAACCGACTTTAAGCGTTTGGATACCCTTAACAAAGTGGGGAGTATTTCCAAACAACAATATGACCAGGCAAAAGCTCAATATGAAATAGCCCTGTCGAATGTTGAATACTTAAAAGAAAATACCCGCTTGATAGCTCCGTTTAGTGGTGTAATTTCCGGTAAATATTTTGAAGACGGAGAATTGTATTCAGGTGCTCCGAATACCACAGCCGGTAAAGCAGCAATTGTATCCATTGTACAAATGAATCCTCTTAAAGCGATAGTTAGCATATCGGAAAATTATTTCCCCATGTTCTCTACCGGGATGATTGTACAGGTTGAAAGTGATATTTATCCTGACAAAGAATTTCGTGGGAAAGTATTTCGTATACATCCTACCATCGATCAGGCAACCCGTTCATTTGAAATAGAAGTAGAAGTTCCCAATCCGGGAGAAAAGCTCAGGCCCGGAATGTTTTGCCGGGTTTCCATTGAAATCGGAGTAGTGAAGGCACTGGTTGTTCCTGCAGTTGCTATATTAAAGCTTCAGGGATCAAACGAACGATATGTTTTTCTTGAAGAAAATGGAAAAGCCCGAAGAATTTCCGTTACACTGGGCAAACGGTATGATGATCAGGTTGAGATTACTTCACGTGATATTAAGGAAGGTGACCACCTTATTGTTTCAGGTCAATCCAGATTATTGGATGGTATTAAAGTAAAAGTAGTACCCGAATAACCTTATTGCGAAAGAATTAATTATAGGAGAAAAAACAATGAGTATTTATAAAAGTGCAGTAAACAAGCCCATCACAACGTTGATGATTTTTGTGGCTGTAATTGTTTTAGGTATATATTCTCTGATGCAGGTACCTATAGATCTGTATCCTGAAATGAATCCTCCTTACATTTCTGTAATGACTACTTATGCCGGTGCCAATGCCTCGGATATTGAAACCAATGTCACCAAAACCATTGAAGATGCACTCAATACGGTAGACAATCTGAAAGAGATCACTTCTGTATCGTATGATAATTTATCCATTGTAAATCTTGAATTTGAGTGGGAGTCAAATCTTGATGAAGCTTCTAATGATATTCGTGATGCCATTGACTGGATTTTTGATTACCTGCCGGAGGAATGTGACCGTCCTACAATTTTTAAATTTAACACCAGCATGATCCCTATTTTATTTTATGCTATTACGGCTAATGAAAGTTATCCGGGGCTGGAAAAAATTATTGACGAAAAAATAATTAATCCTTTAAATAGAATTAATGGAATCGGATCAATCAGTACGGTTGGTACACCCCGGCGAATGGTATATGTTGATGTTGATCCGAAAAGGCTCGATGCATATAATCTTACTGTTGAGCAAATTGGTAGTATTATTGCAGCTGAAAACCTGAATATGCCTTCCGGAAACGTTAAAATGGGCAAAATGGATTACCAGTTGCGTATCGAGGGTGAATATTCTGAAAGCAGTGAAATTCGTGATATTGTAGTAGGTAATTATGGTAACAAACCGATTTATGTGCATGATATTGCAACGGTACGTGACACCATAAAAGATTTGTCTATTGACGAAAAAATAAATGGGCAACCCGGGATCAGAATGTTTGTGATGAAGCAATCAGGAGCCAATACGGTGAAAATTGCCAAACAGGTGCAGAAAAAACTTACCTCATTGGAAAAGGACCTTCCACCCGATATTGAAATCCAGCAAATAATGGATACATCAACATTTATTAAGGATTCAATAAACAATCTGTCCAAAACCCTTATGTGGGCCCTGTTTTTTGTCATTTTGGTCGTACTGTTTTTCCTGGGAAGATGGCGGGCGACTTTTATTATTGTTCTTACCATCCCTATTTCGCTGATTGTTGCCTTTATCTATCTTTTTATTGCCGACAGTTCCATTAATATTATTTCACTTACGTCATTGTCAATTGCCATAGGTATGGTGGTGGACGATGCCATTGTAGTACTTGAAAATATTACCAAACACATCGAACGGGGAAGCAGTCCTCGTGAAGCAGCCATTTATGCCACTAACGAGGTTTGGCTTTCGGTGATTGTCACTACCCTAGTAATTGTAGCGGTATTTTTCCCGCTTACCCTGGTTTCAGGAATGACAGGCGTTCTGTTTAAAGAACTGGGATGGATTGTAACGATTACTGTAGTTACCTCTACAACTGCAGCAATTTCTCTTACCCCGGTGCTTTCATCAAAATTGTTAAGGCTCAAGGCTAAAATAAAAACTCCAGGAAAATTCAGCTATCAGAATACAATTGAGAAGATGCTGAACCAGCTGGATGCGTTTTATGAACGAACCATTCGGTGGGCATTGCATCATAAAAGAATTGTGGTGTTTACTGCCTTTGGATTATTTATAGCTTCTTTCTTGTTATTCAAATTTATAGGTACTGATTTTATGCCCGAGTCGGATGAAAGCAGGATCACTGCAACAGTAGAACTGCAAACCGGTCTGCGTGTTGAAGAGACCATGAAGATCACACGTAAGCTCGAAAAAATTATTGATGAACGCTATCCGGAAATATTGATTGTATCTTCTTCTTCCGGTTCAGATGATGAGGGAGGTATGCTTTCATTGTTCAGTCAAACCGGTTCGAATATGATCAATTTTATGATGAGGCTGGTACCTATTGATGAAAGAACTCGAACCGTATGGGATATCGCCAATGATTTAAGAGATCAAATGGACAAATTTCCTGAAATTATAAATTACAATGTGTCCACTTCAAGCAGTGGAATGGGCGGATCAACCAATACGGTAGACGTAGAAATTTTCGGTTTCGACTTTGATATAACCAATAAACTTGCTCTGGAAATTAAAAACAAGGCAGAAAAAATTAAAGGTGCCCGGGATGTTCAGATCAGCAGGGAGGAAGACAAGCCGGAACTCCAGATCGTGCTGGATAAAAACAAACTTGCCGATCACGGGTTAAACAATACCATAGTCTCAGCGAATATCCGTAACAGGATAGATGGACTGACTGCTTCCATATTCAGGGAAGAGGGAGATGAATATGATATTGTTGTTCGTTTTAAGGAAAAATACCGGAATTCTATTTCCGATCTTGAACAGATAACTATCATGACACCCACGGGACAGCAGATCAAACTGAAAGAGCTGGGTAAGGTGAAAGAATACTGGGGACCTCCGAATATTGAGAGAAAACGTAAAGAACGTTTGGTAACGGTATCAATAAAACCTGTAGGCATATCGTTGGGTGAACTGGCTGCAAAAATTAAAGCGGAAATCGATCAAATAGATATCCCCCAGGAAGTATTGATCAATGTTGGCGGAGCTTACGAAGACCAGGTAGAATCCTTCATGGATCTTACCCTTTTATTGCTGGTCAGCCTTATACTCGTATTTCTGGTTATGGCATCACAGTTTGAATCTTTTACCATGCCTTTCATTATTATGTTTTCTATTCCCTTCGCTTTTACCGGGGTAATACTCGCCCTGTTCATAACCAATACAACCCTTAGTGTAATTGCTGCGCTGGGAGCAGTACTGCTCGTAGGTATTGTGGTCAAAAACGGGATTGTACTGGTAGATTTTATTAACCTGATGCGCGACAGGGGATATGAACTTAATGAAGCCATTGCACTTTCTGGAAAATCAAGGTTGCGACCGGTATTGATGACTGCCATGACCACCATCCTTGGAATGCTTCCACTGGCCATGAGTAAGGGCGAAGGTTCGGAGTTATGGAGTCCTATGGGGATCACAGTTATCGGCGGACTGGTTTTTTCAACCATCGTAACACTGATAATTGTACCTGTTGCTTACGGAGTTTTTGCCCGAAAAGGGGAACGGGATAAAAAACAAGCGGTAAGAAAACGGTTTGTTTTTATGGATACCTAATTATAGAAATTCCGGGTATGCATGATTACCCGAAATTGCCAACAAAGACAGCAAATAGCAAATAATATGAAAGCAGTTTTTATAGTATTTAATCAGGCCAATACCGAACGGGTGGAATATATGCTCGACCGGCTCGAGATCAGGGGATATACATGGTGGGAAAATGTGAAAGGCCGGGGTTCCGAGACCGGTGAACCACGTATGGGAACACATACCTGGCCGGAAATGAATTCGGCACTGATAACAATTATACCCGATGAAAAATTAAGTGTTCTACTGGAAAAAGTTAAAAAGCTTGATAAAGTACATGAAGAAGTAGGAGTAAAAGCTTTTGTCTGGGAAATATCGCAGGTAATTTGATAAGGTAAAATAATTGTCTATCATAAGCCTTTCCATATTGTTGAAATCCGGATGCTTTTGGTATAATTCGTTATAATATGTATAATACCAGAATGTATGAGCTACAAACCGGATAAGCATTCCTTCTGCAACATCATTGCAGAAAAAGTTCTGCTTTGCCAAGGATTTGCAGAACAGAGCACAGCAATCAGGTTTCATACTGCTCTGCAAATCGATATTGCAAACCGGGGAACCAGTTGAACTAAACTTCAATGTATCCAATGAACCGATTTAAATCCATCGTATTACTAATTAAAACTTATGCATTGGTACTGGGCATTTTCTTTGTATTCCGGTTTATTCTTTTCCTTACCGAAACAGATAGAATTGATTTTGCTGAAGTAAGCATCTTAACCATTGCATCCGCTTTTTTGATGGGAATCAGATTCGACATTGTGATTTCGGGTTATATACTTCTTTTGCCTGCGTTTCTGTTACTGGTGATGGAGATAATAAATATTAAAAGTGCCCTTCTACATAAAGCAGTGTTTTATTGGATCTTCTCTTTGTTCACTTTTTCTTTTATTATATGTGCAGCCGATATACCTTACTTTAATCAATTCTTTTCCAGATTTTCAGTGGGTGCTTTTGCATGGATGGAGAATGCCGGTTTTGTTTTTAAAATGATCTTTCAGGAACCAAAATATTTCTTAATACTGATCCCCCTGCTTGTTTTGGTTTTTGCTTTTTACCTGATTTTAAAAATGATTTTCAACCAAAAAACTGTTCCCAGAAAAACAAATGTTATTGCCCGGATTTTACTCTCTGTTCTCTTTTTGGGAATCATTTTTTTAGGTATAAGAGGCAGAATTCAAAAAAAATCACCAATAAGAATAGGAACTGCGTATTTTTCCAATCATCCTTTTCTGAATCAGCTTGGTTTAAATCCGGTATTTACATTTATGCGAACTTATTTGGATAGTCGGAAAGAAGAGAATAAAATCGTTCATTTTATGGAGGATCAAAAGGCGATTGAATATGTGCAAAGAGAACTGCAGATCAATAAACAGAATTATGATTCGCCCGTTGCAAGAGATATTATCCCTGACTCAATCAGTGAATCAAGGCCCAATATCATTGTGATTATTATGGAAGCCATGAGTGCTGCAAAAATGTCAAGACACGGAAATCAATACAATCTCACACCATTTCTTGATAGTCTTTCACATAAGTCGATCTATTTTGAAAACATATACTCAGCGGGAATACATACTCATAACGGCGTTTTCGGCACACTTTTTTCTTTTCCAGCACTATTCCGGCAACACCCGATGAAGGTGATCAAACAATTTAACGGACTAAGCACTATCCTGCATCATTATGGTTACAGCGCAACATACTTTACCACACACGATCCCCAATTTGATAATGTTGAAGGTTTTTTTCATGCAAACGATTTTGAAACCATTATCTCTCAATCTGATTATCCGGCAAAAGCAGTGAAAACTACCCTTGGAGTTCCCGACGATTATATGTTTGAATTTTCCATCCCGTTACTGAACCTGATGCATGCTAAAAAAAAACCGTTTTTCGTTACCTTCATGACCGCAAGTGATCACGGACCCTATTACATTCCTGAATATTTTAAGCCCGAAAATTCTTATATAAAACATCAAATCGTTGAATATGCAGATTGGTCATTGCAAAAATTTATTTCTCTGGCTTCAAAAGAAGAATGGTTTTCAAATACAATTTTTGTATTTGTCGCTGACCATGGCGATCCCATAACTGCTCCTTACGATATCTCGCTGGATTACCATCATACACCTCTTATTTTTTATGCCCCGGAAATTATACGTGTGCAAAGAACGTATTCCTGCATAGGTGGACAGATTGACTTATTTCCAACCCTCATGGGATTATTAAGATTCCCTTATATTAACAATACTTTAGGAATCGATCTAAGAAAAGAACATAGACCTTATATTTTTATCAACGATGATGATAAAATTGGTGTCCTTGATGAGAATTTTCTGCTGATCATTAGAGATGATGAGAATATGAGTTTGCATAAATACAGGGATCTTGATAATATAAACTACGTGAAAGAGTATCCTGAAAAACGAGAAGAAATGGAATTGTATGCAAAATCGAATATGCAGGTTTTTCAATATATGCTTTTGAACAATAAACAATTCATTGAATCAGGCATACCTCTCAATAAATAATGCTGCTTATCATTTTAACTTAAAAAAAGTTTAGCTGTAAATAAAATAACAATTGGTAATCGAATTCTCTCGCTATCATTTATTCCCATAAGTTATAAGTATGTAAATTAGCATATCGTAACATCAAGATTTATCCCTGTGCCCAATAAATACATAAGCCAACTCATTGCACAAGGCGAAAATCAATACCTTGATTTTAAATACGAGGTGTCTGATGCAAAGAAAATTGCCCGCACTTTTTCTGCATTTGCCAATACAGGCGGAGGAAAACTGTTGATTGGCGTTAAAGATAACGGGGTCATTCGCGGAATTGAAACAGACGAAGAAGCTTATATGCTGGATGCGGCTGCAAATTTTTACTGCAGGCCACCTGTTGAATATAGCCTGAAAGACTGGCATATTGACGGGAAAAACCTTCTTGAAGTAACCATTGAAGAGAGCAGTTCAAAACCTCATCTTGCTCCATGGAAAGAAAAACAATGGAGAGCTTATGTGCGTGTACACGATGAGAATTTTGTAGCAAATGCTATTCAAGTAAATGTCTGGAAGAACCAAAGAAAAGAAAAGCCTGCCCTCATCAAGTACAACGATGTGGAAAAAACCTTACTTGAGTACTTACAAACCGATCGGGAAATTTCCATGAAAGAATTCTGTCGTTTATGCAAAATAAGATACCCCGTTGCAAAGAAGATCCTGGTGAATCTGATTGCAATCGGAGTATTGCAAATAAATTATCGAGAAAATATCGCTACTTACAGACTTAAATAATCAATTGAAAAAATGATCAGCAAGATGGATAATGAAATTTTTAAGTTCATATACAAAATGTTTTAATACCAGATTGTATTATTAATGTTTTTGTGAATTAACACAAAATTATCAAAGATGTTGTTTTTAAGTGGAAACAATTTGTTGTATATTACTATCCTTATTAAATTCTTTTCCTGCTAAACCAATACAAATTCTAATGCAGTAAGAAATATGAATGATTTGGAGTCTTCAGCATCTCATATTTTTGAGCCTGATCCTTCACTTGTTGAATTGCTGGAATCTGCATCCATAGGCATTATTATTCTTTCGGGAGAGGGAATGATATTGTATGCTAATCCTGAGTCTCTTGAGCTTTTCGGGGTAACCAGGGATATTGTCGGGAACGGATTTGAAGAACTCTTCTTTTTTGATTCAGTTACTGAAACAAAAAAACTTATCACCGCTGTTTTTAAAGGAAGTGTGTTTCAGAAACAACAAATTATACGAATAAAAAATAAGGAAAATGAGCCAATTTGGGGTGTTTTAAAACTATCCCCTTTACAACACATTCATTCCGAAAAAGTTGTATTATGCCAGATAACGAATATTTCTGAATTGAAAGATTATGAAGAAATGGTTGCAAAACAAAGCCATCTTCTTCTTGAATTGATCAACTCTATTCCAAACAACATTTTTATTAAAAATAAGCAGGGTGAGTTTCTTCTGGCCAATGTGTGGGTTTCAAAACTTATGGGAGTAAATAGTCCGCAGGATCTGTTAGGCAAGACAGATTTTGATTTTCATCCGAAAAAACTGGCAAAAAAGTACTTCAGCGATGAACAGGAAGTAATAAGAACAGGGAAGGCCAAAATAAACATCATTGAGCAGGTAGTTGATAGCGAAAATAACCGAAGATGGTATTCAACATCAAAGCTCCCGTTGAAAGATAACAAAGGTGACATTGTTGGCATTATGGGCATAGGTCGTGATATTTCAAACTGGGTAAAAGAACAAAAGGCTTTACGAAAGGCAAAGATCAAAGCTGAAAGAGCAGATCAGCTAAAATCAGCTTTTTTGGCAAATTTGTCTCACGAGATCAGAACTCCTTTAAACGGAATTCTTGGATTTAGCCAGTTTTTAAAACAATCCCTTCCGGAAGATGACAAAAAACATAAGTACATTGATTTTATTCTGGCTAACGGAAAGCAACTGTTACACCAAATTAGTGACATCATCGATATCTCAAAAATAGATTCAGGGCAATTCCCAATTTACAAAAGGAATTTCAATCTGAATGAAATGATGGCTGAACTTGAATTTTCTTTCAGAGAAAAAGCCAAACAACTGGGTTTATATGATATCCGCCTCCATCTGGAATCAGAATTGAAAAACGAACATTGTGATATTTTTAATGATGACCTGAGAATTAAACAGGTGTTAAGTAACTTTCTGGATAATGCAATCAAATTTACCCAGAAAGGAGAAATCGTGTTTGGCTATATTATTGTTGGTGGGAGTATGCGATTTTATGTGAAAGATACAGGTATAGGCATTTCAGACGAAAACATACAATCTATCTTTGACAGATTCCATCAGGTTGATTTTTCGCTGGCGAGAAAATATGAAGGCGCCGGACTTGGACTGGCCATTGCAAATGGAATAGTCAGACTGCTGAATGGTGAGATCGGTGTAAAATCTGAGCTTAATAAAGGTTCTGAATTTTACTTCATTATTCCTTATGAAAAAGCCAGATCAACAACCAGCGTCCTAAAAGAATCCGTTGAAAGCTTATTGAAAAATAAACGTGTTGTGGTTGTGGATGATATGAAAGAATCTTACGATATGCTGGAAATCATTTTATTTCAAAATGAAATTGAGGTTATCCATCCAAAAAATTCAAATTCCTTTTTTGAATGCATCTCTTCACGCCAAAACAAGATCGATCTTATCATTATGAATATGCAAACCAAATGGCTTGATGGATGCAGTTCTATTCAAAAAATAAAAACCATCAATTCAAGAATTCCTGTTTTACTGTTACTCGCTGAGTTAAAGAGTATGAATAAAGAAGAATGTATGGCAGCCGGAGCAAATGATTTTATTGTAGCACCTGTAAATCATGATCAACTAATAAGCAAACTAAAAAAACTCTTCATATAGTTCAATCAAGAACAATCATTTCTTTGGAGATATCTCTTTTTTCTTTCCTCGTGGTTTCGCTGTTATCAGCATGTTCCGTAACCTTTTGCAGTGGCTGCACACAAAAAGTTATGAATGCTGGTCCCTGCACTTTGCAGATCAGGATAATTGCTGATTTTATCCAAAACTTTATCCTTTCTCTTCTTTCAGCAATTGCCAAATATGTGTTTCTTTGTATAGTATTTTTAGGAAACTGGTGTGACAAATAAACTATCATCCAAAAAAAATCCGTTGCGAAAATTGCGATCAACAAGGATAATTTATCCAATTATTCTTGGTCTGGGTGTAGTGGTTTTTATGTTTATCAGAAAGTTTGATCCCAGGTTATTTAGTTCAATACACTTCGGCCAGAGAGCTGCATTATGGACTTTTATAGCTATAGGTCTTATGGCTGTGCGTGATATAGGGTACATGATCCGATTAAAAATACTATCGGACAAAGATCTCAATTGGCTGCAGACTTTCAGAATTATCATGCTATGGGAATTTACTTCTGCAATAACACCATCTGCTATCGGAGGAACAAGTGTAGCAATTATATTTGTGAATAAGGAAGGTGTAAAACTTGGCAAAGCATCGGCCATTGTTATGGCCACTTCTTTCCTTGATGAATTGTATTTTATTTTTGCCTTTCCTGTAATATTGATTTTCATAAGTGGTCATCGTTTGTTCCATATTGAAGGATTTGACGGAGGCGGATTTACTTTTGCCAATGAGTTTTTCCTTTTTGCCATCATCGGGTATGCAATAAAGTTGATTTACACATTGGCTTTGAGCTACGGATTGTTTTTTAATCCCCGTGGATTGAAATGGTTGCTGCTTTGGATTTTTAAACTCCCTATTCTTCGACGCTGGAGAAGCGGAGCTAATGAAGCCGGGTACGATATCATTAACAGCTCAATTGAATTAAGGAAAAAACCTGTTTCTTTCTGGATAAAAGCATTCGGAGCTACCATATTATCCTGGACATCACGTTATTGGGTAATCAATGCACTCTTTCTGGCTTTTTTTATTGTCCCTGATCATTTTCTCGTTTTTGCCCGGCAACTTGTGGCATGGATCATGATGCTGGTCAGTCCCACTCCCGGAGGCAGCGGATTTTCAGAATATGTTTTTGTCCGGTATTTTGGAGAATTGCTTCAGGTTTCTCCTGAATTGAAATCCTCCCTGGCTGCAGTTTTGGCTTTGCTATGGCGCATGATATCCTATTACCCGTACCTGCTTATCGGATCCATTCTATTCCCACGCTGGATAAGAATGAAATTCGGATCGGGATCCACTAATACGGAAACTTAAGTATCTCTCCATCAATTATCAATGCATCCAAATGCATTCTTTCTGCAGTATTTAATGCATCGATACGATTATGTACAATCGGCTCACCTTTGCAGTTAAAGGAGGTATTAATGAGTGCACGTATACCATATCGAATATGACATTCCTTTAACAGGTCATACAAAAAAGGATTCTGATCTCTTTGTTCAATGACCTGAATTCTCGAAGTATTGTCCTTATGCACTACCCCTTCTATTTCATTCATTCTTTCAGCCCTGATTTTAAAATCAAACAGCATATATCCTGCTGACTGATAGAATTTTTTATATCCCGTATAGTATTCTGCGTTTTCTCTCAGCATTACAGGTGCCACAGGTCTATACCATTCTCTTTCTTTTAAACTCACGGATATTCTTTCTGATAATTTTTTTGAATCGGCCCTTGCCAGCAGACTCCTGTTTCCTAAGGCTCTGGGACCCACTTCGCCAAAATCATTGCAAATCCCAACAATTGAATTTGCATAAAGTAAACTTGCCGTTTCTTTTATGACTCGTTCCTCGACCCTGATTTTCTTTGTTTCCAAAAGATAATTATTAAGGTATGGTCCCAAATTCCTTATTGTGTTTCCCTGGGCCAGAGAAACAGCGACTGCTGCTCCTAATGAAAGCCCTGAATCATCTGCGCAGGGAGGGATAAATACCTCATCAAATTCACCTGAGTTCATCAATGCAGAGTTCAACTTAATATTTAATGCACAACCCCCTGTAAAATAAAGGTGCCTGTATTTATGTATTGCTTTTATTTTCAGTATCTCCGTCAGCGATTCTCTGACAAACATTTCATGCAATGTTGCTGCAAGATCTTTCAGAAAACTGTTTCTGTTATCCACGAATTGAATATCCAAACCCCAATCTGATTTCATTTGCAGAAAAAATCGCCGAGGAGATGACCAGATATCAGAGAAATACTTATTCTTCCTGAGCCACACTTCAATATCCCTGTTATAACTTCCGTAAGCGGCCAAACCCATCAATTTGCCAGGCACACTATTATGAAACCTGGGTTTGGTCCCTGTTAATCTGAAGACCAATGCATTGACGTTAAAAAAGCTTGTATATTTTTTAAGTTCCCAATGATGAAAAAGATTATGTATCTTGTGATTCCGATACTCCCAGGCAGAAAAATTGCTTATACTCGCTCCGCCGTCATAATGTATCATGAGTGATTCCGGCCTGAATTGTCCGAAAAAAGGAATACAGGAATAAATATGAGCCAGTTCATGGCTTATGCTGAAGGCTTTAACATTATGTCCATACCAATTGGAAACTCCTTCCCCGAGTGATGAAATCTCATTTCTCTGATCGCCCGGTTTGAATTGAATGTTGCCGTCATCAGAAGAAAAAGCCTTTCCCAGTTCATGATCAGCAAAACATAAAACCATGCTTTTATTGTGACTCAGATTTAATTCTTGGGCAATTGTTTCAATATGCTGATGCATATTTGCATCGTATCTGGATCTTGATACTCTTTCGAGGTGTATATAATGCAATAAATTTCCCCCTTGAAAAACAGCTAAATTATGATCGTGTATTTGCTTTGGGAAAATGGCATCAGAAAGGTTTCGTATCCCATAGATACCCACGATGATCTTAGCGTTCATAAATGTTAAGTTAATTTTTTATGAAAATAGGTATATTTGATTTTTCGGCAGTTCAATTAATTAATTTTTTGTTTTAATAATTCATGAAGATTTAATAGATTTAGTATTAAATGATACACTTGTCGAAAGGAAGTCAGTTTTAACTAGATTTGTATGACGGTAACAGACCAG
>JAFGQO010000188.1 GCA_016935615.1 Bacteroidales bacterium | reverse complement strand
GCAGCAAGCCCTGTCGGGACAGAAGGGGCCTGAGTGTCCGAGCCTCCAAGATCAATAGATTGCATTATACCCACACTTTTATTGTAGTAAGTTCCTGACCCTGATTGCTCCAGTTTAATAGCCCGTAACATGTAAACATTAATGCCTGTTAACGGATCAGAATCTGTATATGAGGTGCTTTCCTCAACCTGGTTGTTGATTTTTTCAAAGGTGCCCTGAATACTATTACTTCGGTAAATATCATAGCCGATGATATCATCATTTGGCGCATTCCAGCTAAGAATAATACTGCCATTTGATTCATCAAGCGAGAGGTTGGAAACTGGTTTCACTACATGTAACCGCAGCGTAGGATCTCCCATAAGAGCAATATGAATACCTCTGGCATAATTGCCGGAAACATAAAGTCCTGAACTCGAGTTATTTTGTGTGATGCGGGTACAGTATCCTATTGTTTCTCCCATTCCCATAGGATGAATAGCCCAAAATGGACGTGCTCCCCAACAACTTGTAAGTGTATAGCTGTCAGATGCAAGCGGACAACGAAGAAAATTATTATAAGTATCCCAGTCGGCCCACCGACTTGCAAATAAAATTGTGAATATTGAGTTGTAGGAATTTTCTGCCCAGTCGTGATCAGTACACAGTTCACCTCCGCTTCCAAAAGAAAGCAGATAGTTCTCCGAAGACAAAGTTGTGGTATAGTCTAATTCATAGACATTATCGGAACCCACGAGAGCTGAAAAATTTCTCCATCCGGTCGATGCAAAATTTTCCCCGTAAACATCTCCATAGTTATCCTCTATCAAGCCCTTAATGCCAATGTCATCGTATTCTCCATGTCTGTACGAATGATTTTTATCAAGGTATTTTCTTGTTGTTGTGATCTCATTGCCTGAATTAAAATATGGCATATTTGCCATATCAACCCTGCCTATCTGCAATTCTATGTCGGATGGAATATACGACTGGTCAAACTTACCATCCCCGGGGACATTATGGTTTCTCGGATCAGCACCGCCGGTACTGTTAACGGTATTATCTGTCCATGTGCCATTCATATCTCCATAATATGCATCGGCAGGCCATGCTCCCCGGTGATCTGAATGCCCGTCAGGGTAAAAATCTCCTGAATACGGAACAGCTATATGACCCAAAATAAAAACACTGACAAGATCAGGATCTGCCGAATATATATTTTTGATGATCGCTTTCACTTCAACAACTGAAAGATCCCTGCTGATATATTCTTTATAAACAGACCATCCTTCTCCTATCAGATCGGATTCTAATCTGTTAATTTCACCGGAGAGAGCTGACTGGTATGTATTATCTATTAACAGCAGAATACTTTTTTTATCTTCACTTAAGCTTGATTTTATTCCTGCTAAAATATATGTATAACCGGCAAGGCTACTTGTAGTTTTCTGAATTTTGTATTCATAAGTTCTTCCTGTTTCTACATCGGTATCGATATACTGAGTACTGTTTCCGGCCAGTGTTGAAACAGATGGGCCCCAGCCGGAAGTATTCAATTCCTTTCTGTATAGTATATATTCGGTAGCATTTGGATCATTAGACCAGTTGAAAGTGATTTGCGGAGGAGATTCCTGTAAAGTTGTATTGACCAGTATTGTATAATCTTTAGGTAGTGTCTCCTGCGAATATAAAGGTATCGAGCATGATAAAACTGTCAGCAGGATGAAACATCTGCAATGTTTGGAAGTTTTCATATAACTCAATTCTTGTCCGGATTGTAAAAAAATTAATTTAATTCAATTACTCTGACTAATAGTGCGATTTATATAGGCTGCAATTTAATTAATTTCCTGATTATATGAAAAATGAATTCAGGCAGATTTTTTAATGTAAATAACTATTCTTCTTATAAATGAATCGAAAGATTTGCTCAGTGAATTAAAGATCACTTTTTGCAATACGAATTGAATGAATTACCGGAGTTCTGATATCTGAACATGATAAACTGAGAATAAACCGATCATCTTTCATTGTGTAAATATGTGCTTTCTTATGTTTTATTTTGAGGTCATCGGGAATGTCAATGCTTATAATATTGTTTTGAGGAGTCATTATAATTTTGGATAGTTGATTGGTGAGACCAAGTCCGGTCATTTTCAGGAAAGCCTCTTTTCGTGTCCATATTTCCAGAAAATGAATACGTTTTAATTGATCGGTGAATGAATGCTTCCGAATATATTTTTTCTCATCTTCGTGGAAATAATCATTACTGACATCATCGTAATTCTGTAAAGTATTGATTTTTTCAATATCAACACCTACACTTGTATCAGCTGAATCGGAAATCGCGATGGCAAAAAAGTCCTGAGAATGTGAGATGCTAAAATCCAAATTAAAACCTGCTAAAAATGGTTTTTTCCCGTGGGGGTATTCAATTTGCAGTTTTTTGGGTGCTAAAGCCAGAATTTTAGCTAATTCAAGTCTCAGAAAATAATGGGATAAAATATAGTTTTCTGCTTGAAGTGAATGTATAAATTTTCTGGACCGATTCCTTTCAAATGAAGATAAATGCCCGGTAAATTTATTGACAGACTGATGAAAATTCGAAGTATTGCCGATGTATACAGGTAAAATATTATTTTCTCTGCTATTTTGCTCCTGTGCTGAAGATATTTTAACAAAAAATGACCAGTTCAAATTAGAATGAATTCGGTCATGCAAAAAGACCAGGTTATTGGAATCCAAATTTAGCAAAAATTAACCGGTCAGCAATATTGTATAAAGGAATAAATGGGCTCATTGGGCATATTAATCTGCATTCTCCGGACTATTCAGGATGAAAGCAATTTCGCTATTCAGAAAAGGTTTGGGTAACAAATATTCCCTGGCTTTGATTATAATTTGAGCCGCTTCCGGTTTGTTCAAGTTTTACAGCTCTGACCATGTAAATGTTATCACCCTGTAATGGAGAACAGTCAGTAGAAGACGTATTGGAGATTATTTCATGATTTAGTTACTGAAAATCAGAAAACATACCTTTGCTTCGGTAAACATTATAACCTGCTACAGAGTCTTCAGGTCTGTTCCAACTCAGTTATACTAAATTCCCTGATTGATGTACTGAAAGATTATTTACCGGTTTGACCACATGCAAACGAAGAGCAGGATCACCCATTAATGCCATATGAACTCCTCTTTGTGCCCAGTGTGGAATAAGATTCGGATCAGGATCGGAAGAAGGGATTCATTTATAATCATGAAATAAATAGATTGTCAGCAGAATGAAAATCTTTATCCTCTGATTGACTTCTTTTATCAAATTCCCGGATTTGTATCCTTAATAATTACTTATTTTGAATTTCTATTTGATATTGTTTGATATTTAATCCTGTTCAGTTTTTTTGTTGGAATATTCTAATAATAATTCAATTACACTCAATACCGAATCAAAAACGATTATCAACATCAATGACAATAAATCATTGCTGCATATACTGTATTCTTGATTGAATTAAGCATTATGCAATCAATTGCAGAAAAAAATTTTCTCAAATGATCAAACCACTTATATCCCTTAGATTTCTTTTTGCCGTTTTGGTTTTTTCACATCATCTTGGTTTTGTTATAGGTCCTGATAATAAATTCAGAGATTTGTATTGTAAGTTATTTGCTGATGCAGGTCCTGTTGGTGTCTGCTTCTTTTTTATATTGAGTGGTTTTATCCTTACACATGTTTATCAGGAAAAGATAATTCAAAAGAAAATAAAGATTAAAAATTTTTATTTGTTGCGGTTTCTCAGGATTTATCCATTGTATTTTCTGACACTTCTTCTTGCTATTCCATTGAAGCTTGGGTTACTTCTGACTGATCATAAAACATGGTTGCTGATATTTTCTGAGCATTTAACGATGACTCAGAGTTTTGTCCCGATCAGAGACCATTATTTCTCCTTTAATCTGGTTTCCTGGTGTATATCGAATGAGTTTTTTTTCTATCTCGCCTTTCCATTTATAATTCTTCTTTTTTCAAAAATTAATTTTATAAAGAAATTGGTGCTATTTGTTTTTATTTCAATAGGTATTTCAATACTCATCTATGTTTTACCATCCCGATTGGACCATGCTATAATTTATATTAATCCGGGCATTCGGATTTTTGATTTTATCCTTGGGATCGTATTATATGATGTATACAAAAAGCTTCATCCATTATCCAAATCAAAGGCTACCTATTTCGAGTTGGCATCCATTGTATTTCTTGTTATAATGTATATTGTCGGTATATTTTTGCCTCAGGTGATACGATATTCAATATATTACTGGCTCCCTGTTTCATTTTTAATATTGGTGTTTGCCATGCAAAATGGAAAGATATCGTTTTTATTGTCAAACAAATTATTGATGATCCTGGGTGGAATGAGTTATGGTCTGTATATTTCACATTTTCTGATCATAAAATATGTAACCTGGCTAAACAAAAGATTTGAAGTGATCGATAGCGTAATGTTATTAATCATTTTTGTTTTTCTTTTATCTCTGATCTGTGGTTATTTTGCTTATTCATATATTGAAAATCCAATAAACAAATTATTAAGAAAAAGAAAAAGTGCTTAATACAAGATTTATCTTTGATTTATTAGGATATAATAAACTGTCTTTTTAAAACGATTTGTCTTAATTGCATAGGTTGAAAAGTCCCCATTTCTTAGTCAACAATGAATTCTGGTGGTACTCTCTTTTTTGGTTAATCATATTATTTATAGAGGATATATGATGATGATTAAGTTTTTCCATAAACATAATTCTGACATTTAAAAAATACATCATTCTTTTTAATGTCTAACTTTACTTCATCTTATGAATTCATCATCAATGAACTGGTATTATTAATCAAATTAATTTGAAGAATAGTCTAAAATACGTAATAGCAGTTATTTAATTGTATAATTTTATTTGCCGTTTTATTAATATCTTAAAAATGACAATAGTGAAGTTTTGTTAGGAAGAACGTTATTGTCATATTTTAGTTTTATGATCTTTTGGAAAGCTTAATAAGCGCATAATGAAACAGATGAATTTATCTCCTATTCAAGAACAATTCTGGTTGTTGTATAATTTAAATCCGGATGATTCAGCGTACAATATTTTTTCCGTATTTAGAATTAACCTTGTTCCTGATATAGATCTCCTGGAAAAAGCGGTTAAGATCATTCTTAATCGCCATGAAATATTAAGATCATCCATTCTCCAATCTGATTCAAAAGCACTACAGGTAATCCATTCAGAAGATGAATTTGATTTCAAAATACCATCAATAAAAATAAATACAGATTCTGCCCAAAACGTTATTCCGAAGGAGGTTGTTGGTGAAGTTAATTTGCCTTTTGATTTGAGCACTCCGCCTTTATTTAGAATAAAACTGTTTACTTTAACAGATCATACTTCTGTTCTCACCATTGTTTTTCATCATATTATAATTGATACGCGTTCAGAAGGATTGTTTTCAAATGAATTAAGTGCAGTTTATAATGATCTCTCCGCAGGGAAGAATCCCCGGTTAAAACCGGTTCAATTTCAGTACTCAAAGTATATTGAGTACATGGGATCTTTTTATGACTCAGACAAAAACAAGCAAAAGTTGGCTGACTGGATACTTGAGTATTCTGATTCACTGGAACGAATTTCTTTGCCTTCAGATTTTTCTCAACCTCCGGAATATTACCCGGAAGGCAAGGGCGATTTTTATACCATTGATGGTAAGCTCTATTCCGGTATCAAAAACTTCGAAAAAAAGACGCAATTCAATTCATTCAGGATTCTATTGGCGAGTTATATTACATTGCTGCATAGGCTTACAAACCAGGAAACTATAATTGTAGGAGTACCTTTAACAAACAGAGTGCAGGATTTCACAAAAGAAACAATGGGTTGTTTTGTTAATACTCTTCCGATAAAAATTGATTTTACGGGAAATCCAACCTGTATTCAAATTCTTGAACAAGTAAACAATGCCTTGAATTTAAATCTTGACAGACAGGAAATCCCACTTTTGGATCTTGTGAATCGCGTGAAAGTGAACAGAAGTTCGTCAAATTCATTTTTTCAGGCAGGATTTACATTTAAACCTCAAATGCAGCTTAATTTCAAGGGGATGGAAATTGTGCCTTTGGAGATAGTGAGAAAGGGATCTCAGCTTGATCTTTTCTTTACTATATGGGAAAAAGATTCTGGTTTCAGTGGATATGCCGAATACAATACTCAACTTTTTACTGATATTACGATGAAGAGATGGGTAGAAGTATATAAATCATTAATCAATGAGTTTATTTCTCAACCTGAAAAGACTGTAAGGAAGATAAACATACTTCCTCATCCTGATATACAGAAAATTCAAGAATGGAATACTACCGATGCTCCATACGAAAACCAGGTTTGTATCCATCAAAAACTTGAACAGCAGGTGTTATTAACCCCGGATCGATTGGCTCTCATTTGTGAAGAAAAGAACTTCACTTATCAGGAATTCAACCAACATGTAAACCGGTTGGCTAATTTTCTTATTGCACAAGGTATTCATATTGAGAGTAAGGTCGCTGTTTGTATCAAACGTTCACCGGAACTTATGATAGCTATCTATGCCATCCTAAAGGCCGGAGGTGCATATTTGCCTGTTGATCCGGATTCACCGCGGGACAGGATCAGAGACATTCTTGAAGATGCTCAACCTGAGTTAATATTAACTACTTCTGAATCATCACTTAATTTGCCTTCGGATAAAGATCATAAGATACTGCTGGATAACCTTCTGACAAATCCCTTATCTGATAATGATGACAATCCTGATACAAATATTAATTCGCGAAATCTGGCTTATATTATTTATACGTCAGGTTCTACTGGCAAGCCAAAGGGCGTGCTTATCGAGCATCATTCCGTACTAAACAGGATAGGATGGATGCAAAAGGAATATCCCTTAAATGATTCTGACATTTTAATACAGAAGACACCTGTAACTTTTGATGTATCTGTCTGGGAACTTTTTTGGTGGGCCTTCACAGGTTCGGGTTTGGTAGTATTACCGAAGGGTGCCGAAAAGGAACCTGAAACACTTATTGACTGCATTGAAAAAAACAAAGTCACTGTCATACATTTTGTTCCCTCAATGTTCGGAGCATTTCTGAATCACCTGGATGCTTTTGAATTGCATGAAAAGATAACATCTCTGAGAAAAATTTTTCTGAGTGGTGAAGCACTTCCTGCAAAAATGGTAACTGATTTTTATTCTCTGGTCGGAAATGATACGAAAACAGAGATGATTAATTTGTATGGTCCGACAGAAGCTACGGTCGATGTATCTCATTATCATTGTTCCAATACTATAGATAACGAAACTGTATATATTGGGAAACCCATAGACAATACCAAATTGATTGTCATTAATGATCAGAACACGATTCAACCAATTGGAGTGCCGGGTGAATTGGTTATTGCGGGGGTAAATCTTTCCAGGGGGTATTTGAACAGAGATGAGTTAAATAAAGAGAAATTTGTTTCCATAGACTATCTGGATGGGACAAAGATAAGAGCCTATCGAACCGGTGATCTTGCCAAATGGTGTGAAAACGGCAATATTTATTACATTGGGCGTATTGATAACCAAGTGAAAATTCGTGGATATCGAATTGAACTCGGAGATATTGAATCGAAACTATTAGAAATACCATCTGTTAATTCTTGTGCTGTAATTGTAAACAGATCTAACGCAGAAAATCCTCAGTTGGCAGCATATTTGAGCTTGAAAAAAGGATCCAAAGTCAGTGCTCAGGATCTAAAAAAGATCCTGATAGAGAAATTGCCTGAATATATGGTGCCGGCTCATTATCAATTTTTAGATCAGATGCCCCTGACTTCAAGTGGTAAAATAAATCGAAAAGCATTACCTGATATTGATTATGCAGAACAAAACACTGTGGTTCAGGCATCAGGAAAAACAGAACGATTGCTGGCAGAAGTCTGGAAATCCGTATTAAAAACCGATAAGATAGGTATTGATTCAAATTTCTTTGATGTTGGAGGCAGTTCTGTCCTGGTTCCGTCTGTTGTTGGCAAACTCAAGAAGGAATTCAATATAGAGATCAAAACACTGGATCTTTTCAAATATCCTACTATAAGATCTTTGGCATCCTCAATTTCTGAATCGGACAAGACTTCAATTGAAATTAAGGAAAAAAAAGACAGATTGTCATTGAATGAAGATCGCTACAATCAGACAAATGATATAGCGATTGTCGGAATGGCCGGCAGATTCCCGGGTGCAAGAAATATTGAAGAATTATGGGATGTTCTGGTTGAAGGAAAAGACACTGTTTCACATTTCAGCGATGAAGAATTAGAGGAAATGGAAGGATTTCTGGAAAAATTCAAAGACAATCCAAATTATGTCAGGGCAAAAGGAATAATTGATGATATTGAATATTGGGATGCTGATTTCTTTGGTGTTACAAGTTATGAAGCAAAAAATACGGACCCGCAACATCGGATATGGTTAGAGACCGTATGGCATGCATTTGAAAATGCCGGTATTGATCCATATTCGTACAATGGAGCTATCGGAGTATTTGCAGGTACGGGTTTAAATACCTATTTATTGAATAATATACTTTTAGATCCGGCAAGCCGAAGCGATTATTTATGTTTAAGGACTCTCGAGAGTTTTCAGAAATATTTAAATAATGATCCATCATTTATTGCTACCAGAACTTCCTATGCGTTTAATCTTAAGGGACCTGCTATTAATGTACAAACAGGATGTTCTACGGCATTGGTCGCAGTAATACAGGCATGCAGTAGTTTGTTGAATCATGAGTCGGATGTTTGTTTGGCAGGAGGTGTGAGAATCCAGACTCCTCAAAAAACAGGTTATTTGTATCAGGAAGGAGCTATAACTTCCCCTGACGGACATAACAGGGCATTTGATGAGAAAAGTCAGGGTACTGTATTTAGCAATGGTGTGGGAGTTGTTGTTTTAAAACGTTTGGAAGATGCAATAAAGGAAAGAGACCGTATTTATTCAGTCATAAAGGGATGGGCCGTTAATAATGATGGAAACCGAAAAATTGGATTTGCAGCTCCCAGTATCGAAGGCCAGGAGCAAGTAATTGAAAAAGCTCAGGATATGGCAGGAATGCATCCGGAGCAGATCAGCTATATAGAAACTCATGGTACAGCGACTAAATTGGGCGACCCAATTGAATTTCAAGCTCTGGTCAATACATTCCGTAAAAAGACCGGGAAAAATCAGTTTTGCGGGATAGGCACAATTAAAAGTAATATTGGTCATTTGGATGTTGTAGCGGGAATAGTCGGTTTGATTAAAATAGCCCTGTCATCCTATTATAAAAAGATACCGCCCACCTTGTATTGTACAAAACCAAATCCGTTATTGGATATAGAGAACAGCCCTTTTTATATTGCAAACGAGATCGTTGAAAAGAAGAATGATCTTCCGCTTATTATGGGTGTAAGTTCTTTCGGAGTTGGAGGCACAAATGCTCATGTTGTTGTTCAGGAATATCTCCATGAAAGTCTAAAGAAGAAATCAGGGAACACGCCTCAGTTAATACCTCTGAGTGCAAAATCGGAATCTTCACTAAGCAAACTTGAAAAAAATATTGTCGAATACTTAAACAGCACTGCAGGGAATATTGAAGATGTTGCTTATACACTTCAATTTGGCAGGACACATATGCCATTCCGTTCTTATGTGGTTGCCGGGCCAGGTAAGAAAATCCATATTGATGAATTCAAAAAAGGGATTCCCAATGAGCATCAGTCAAAACTTGTGTTTTCATTTCCGGGAGGAGGAGCTCAATTTGTTGGAATGGGAAAAGAATTGTATGAGAATGAACCTGTTTTTAAAGAAGAAATAGATAAATGCTTTATCATCTATAAATCAGTTACAGGTAAAGATCTGAAACAAATGATCTTTGGTGATAAAGGGGATGCTAAAGCTGAGAAACAGCTTACTGAAATTGAATATACTCAACCGGCTTTGTTTTGTATTGAGTACAGTCTGGCAAAACTTTATATGCATTATGGAATACGTCCTGACTATCTGATCGGTCATAGTACGGGTGAATATATTGCAGCCTGTCTGGCCGGTGTTTTTGATCCGGAAGCGGGATTGAGGATCATTATCAAGCGTGGTGAGTTAATGCAGACGATGCCCCCCGGAAATATGATGGCTGTTCGAGCCGGTGAGCAACAGTTGACAGAAATTAATAAAGGTTTATTTGATATCAGTGCACTAAACGCCCCAAAGGCTTCAACGATTTCATTTAAGCCCGAAAAAGCCGGTGAGATAACAGCCCTGTTGGAGAAGAAAAAGATTGACTTTATTGAGTTAAATACGAACAAAGCATTTCATTCATCTGATTGTGATCCATTTTTGAATGAGTTTGCAGCTTTTGTTGATTCTTTCAAAAAGAATGTCCCCGGATTGCCTGTAATTTCATCATACACAGGTGCATTTCTTTCTAATGAAGAGGCTGTATCAGGTGATTATTGGGCAAGACAATCTCGTGGAACTGTTCGGTTCAATCACGGGATCAAAGTTTTAACTGAAACGGGAGATATGCTGTTTTTCGAAGTTGGTCCCAGTACACATCTTTCTTCTATGCTGCTTCAAAATGATAATATTGTTGATAAAACAACAATTGTCAGTTCGCTTGGGAAACCAGATGATGAGAGTGAATATATTAATTTTTTCAAATCTCTTGGAAATTTGTGGATTAAAGGAGTTAAGCCTGCATTTGATAAATTTCATACAGACAATACAGCCTGCATAGTTACTCTTCCGGCGTATCCGTTTGAAAGAAAAAGGTACTGGATTGATGTGGTTAGAAAATATAGTGACACGTATTCTGAAGAAGAACAGTTTGATGTTTCGAATGTTGAAAAGCCTGTTGAGGAAAAGATCATTGAAAGTGATGATGCAGAGGATTTAAGTAATCCGATACAAAGTAAATTAAAAACTCTGTGGCAGGAGTTTTTGGGTACTGATAACATTGGCATTCGTGATAATTTTTTCGAAATGGGAGGCCATTCTCTTTTAGCATTGCAGATATTATCGCGTGTAAAAGAAATTTTCAGCATTGAAATATCACTAAAAGCATTTTTAAGCGATCCAACCATAAAATATGTCGAGAAAATCATCAGGGATACAGTTACGGATATTGAACATCAGGTCAATTACGATGATTTGATACACAATTCAGAAAAGGGGCATTTACCACTTTATTCTGAGCAAAAAAGACTTTGGATTACAGCAAAACTGGATAGAGAAAACCCGGCATACAACATACCCACTACGTATCGGTTTGAAGGGCGGGTAGACTATCAATTGTTTCAAAAAAGCATAGAGCTATTGTTTGAGCGCCATCATATTATATTCTGTGTTTTTAATGATATTGACGGAGAACCTTATTGCGAAGTAAAACGCCCTGCGAATATCGAAATACAAAGAACAGATATTTCCGGTTTAAGCAGGGATGAAAAGACGGAAAAATTGACACAGATTGTTGCCGATGATTCAAGACAGATATTTGATCTGGAAAATGGTCCCTTATACAGGTTGATGCTTATTAAAACAAATAAGGATGAATATTATTTTCATTCCACAATCCATCATTTGGTCTTTGATGGTTTATCATGGGAGGTCCTGGTTAAAGATCTCAGCCAGATATATAACAGTCTTTTGCATGGGAAGGAACCAAATTTGGATATATTAGAGATACAGGCATATGATTATGCTTTTTGGCAAGCTAAACACGATCTTCAAAAAAATGAAAATGAACTCAAGGATTTTTGGAAAAAACAACTGAAAGATGTCTCGCCGCTATTGAATTTCCCTTATGACAGGCCGAGAACCGGTCCACCAACCGGGCATGGTAGCAAAGTTTATTTGCAAGTTCCTGAAGAGGATGCAATGAAACTCAGAAAGTATGGTAAAAGTGAAAACAGTACGCTGTTTATGACTATGCTTTCGATATTCAGTATGCTTATTCAACGATACTCCGGTGAATCTGATTTTTGCATAGGAACTCCTGTCTCAAACAGACCAAACAGCAAACTTGAGAAGATCTTCGGAATGTTCGTAAACACAATTGTTCTTCGTCAACAATTTGACGGAATTAAAACGTTTAAAGACCTGGTCAATTTCACAAAAAAAACCGTTCTTGATGCAATAGCACATCAGGATTTACCTTTTGAAAAGATAGTAGAAAGTTTACAACCTGAAAGATCTCTGATGTATAATCCAATATTCCAGATTGCATTTGCATGGCAAAACAATGCCGGCAGTTCAATTGAATTCGAGAACGCCACCGGAAAACGAGTTGCAATGACAGATGGAATATCACCTTTTGATATAACAGTGTACATGTGGCAGAATGGGGATATTATTGAAGCAGAAATTGAATATAACATTAGTTTGCTTAATAGAAAAACTATTTTGCAATTTAAGGAGAATTTTCTCAGACTGATTAGAAATATTACCGATAATTTTGAGGCTCCGATTGCTGAGATTTCTCTTGTTACAGATGAGAATATAAAAGTATTAAAAGATTTTAGCGGGCATACCGGAGCATATCCTCGCGATGTTTCCATAGTCCAATTATTTAAGGAGCAGGTTAATCTAAGGCCTGATGAAATAGCAGTCCAATACAAGAACAGGAACCTTACTTATTCGGAGCTGGATAAAAAGTCTGATCAGTTAGCGGCTCAATTAAGTAAGATGGGAGTTCATCCTGAAGATGCAATAGGTTTGTTTTGCAGCAAATCTCTTGATTTAATAGTGGCTATGCTGTCTATTCTGAAAGTTAGCGGAGCCTATCTTCCTCTGGATCCGGATTATCCGGTTGAAAGGATTAACTACATGATTCGGGATGCAAAGTGCAGGATAATATTAACACAGAAGCATCTCCAAAACAATCCTGTCGAGTGTCATAAAGTGCTTCTGATCGATGATCCTGATGTTTATAAGACAGATGCCTCAATACTATCAGTATCCATAAGTGCTACCAGTCTGGCTTATATCATGTATACTTCAGGAACAACGGGAAAACCCAAAGGCAGCATGATTGAACACAGAAGTGTAATTCGGCTGGTAAGAAATACCAATTACATAGAATTAACTGAAAAGGATAAAATATTGCTTACAGGGGCTATCGGGTTTGATGCTACTACATTTGAGATTTGGGGCGCACTTCTCAATGGAGGAAAACTGTATATAGTAGATAAAGAAGTAATACTTACACCTTCAAAGTTGGGGCAGGAATTGAAAGAAAACAAAATTACAACACTTTGGCTTACGTCCTCACTTTTTACACAGATAGCAGAAATTAATTCCGGAATATTCAAAGGGCTTAGATCACTGCTTGTGGGAGGAGATATTCTTTCTGTTGAACATATTAATAAAGTACGGCATGAAAATCCTGGTCTTACAGTGATAAATGGTTATGGGCCAACAGAGAACACAACGTTTTCCACCTGCCATAGGATAGATAAAGAGTATGATGGAAGTATTCCGATCGGGAAACCCATTAGTAACTCAACAGCCTATATATTTGACAAGTATATGAATTATTGTCCGGTGGGCATAATTGGTGAACTTTATGTTGGAGGCGATGGTCTTTCCAGAGCTTATCTTAATGATAAGAATTTAAACAAAGAAAAATTTATTGAACATCCATACAATCCGGGAGAAAGACTCTTTAGAACGGGTGATAGGGCAAGGTGGTTGGATGACGGTGCAATTGAATTTCATGGAAGAATCGATAGTCAATTGAAAATAATGGGTTTTCGGGTTGAGCCTATGGAAATAGAGGCTGTGCTGAATGATATGGAAGGAATTATCGAATCAGTAATTAAACCTGTGGCAGTAAATAAAGGAGTCATTCAACTCTACGCTTTTTTGAATGTTCCTAAAAACTTTTCAATGAAGGAAGAAGAATTAATCAGGATTCTTAAAGAAAAACTTCCTGTCTATATGATCCCTGCCGGATTTTGCTTTATGCATGGTTTCCCAAAAAACATTAACGGAAAAATCGATAGAAATGAATTAATTGTTGATTCTTCCTTCTTCGAGAAAAAAACAACTGGTAACAGAGAAAGTTTATCGGCAACAGAGAAGAAGATCCTACCTATATTTTCTTCGATCCTGAAACATGATAATTTTACCAGTACAGATAATTTCTTTGATGTCGGAGGTAGTTCATTGCTTGCTCTTACCTTGATTTCAAGGATCGAAAAGCAATTTGGATATACAATTGCTTTTCGCGATTTTATGGCGGAATACAATACAATTAAGAAACTTGCCGAATTGCTTGACGAAAACACACAGTCTGAATTAAAAAAACAGGAAAAACAAATGCATCAAAAAGGTAAGTTTAACCATTTATATTGTATTAAGCAGGAAGGTCATTTGCCGCCACTTTTTAGTATTTATGGAGAACGTGCTTTGTCCGGTGATAGTTACCTGGGATCTACACGTCCCATATACGCCTTTGTCTGGCCAGGTACTGATGCTGAAGATTTTGTGATGGATTCCGTAGAAGAGGTTGCAGCAGCTTACCTGAGACAGGTAAAAGAAATTAATTCTGAAGGTCCGTATTACTTCATTGGATTTTCATTTGGAGGCCTGGTAGCTATGGAGATGGCTTCGCAATTGCAGCATGAGGGGTATAAGGTGCCCTTATTGGCTTTGTTGGATTGTATACACCCCAATGAAAATGTAAGAAAACTGCAAAAATACAAGCATCTTGCTAAAAATCACGGTATTGGGTACATGTTGTATGACAGGTTATTTCGTGGTGCACCCCGTTTGATCAAAAGGAAGACAGAGGAACTGCTCGTTACTGTGTTAAGCCGGAGCAATCAAAAATTACCTGCATATTTAAGAAGGCGAAAAATATTACTGAACAGTATGAAAATCTATGGCAAATACAAACCCGGAATATATGATGGCACTTTACTTTTATTTAAAGTCAAAGATAATTCCATTAAGGATGAATATCTGGGCTGGGGTCCTCATGCTAAAGAAGTCAAAGCTATTATGCTGGAAGGTGTGCATCTGGATGCTATCGATTTACCAGTGAATAAAGAGATAGTGACAAAAGAAATCACAAATTACCTGGGCGAAGTACCAGCATTAACGGATGTGCGATCATAATAACATCCTTTCTTAAGGATAGTTGAAACGGGACAAGAAGAATACAATTAAGAAAATCCTTACTCTTTCACGAAAACATAACTTTTTGCTGATGATCCTGTGCTTGCAGTAAGAAAATATATTCCTGTGAATAAATGTGAGACATCCAAATACATAATGTCGTTTTCTAAAACCGTCTGAGAGAGAACTTTTATAATTTCTCCGTTAAGATTGGTTATTTTAAAGTTAATCTTTCCCTGATCTGAATGAGAATCTCTGACAAATACATACCACAGATCTCCGTTTGTCGGATTAGGAAAGATCATTCCGGTATTAATTTCTGCTGAATCCAATTTGGTTATGTTGAGCAATGTTATTTCATAATCGTCATAAATACCGGACCCGTCGTTCGCTGTTGCTCTTGCAGTGACTATTCCGGGGCTTTCCGAAGTAACCAGACCGGAAGAACTAATTGATGCTTCCCCGGTATCTTCGATTATAGACCAGGATACCGTTTTATTTGTTGCATTTGCCGGCAGCACCGTTGCTGTTAGTTGCAATGATTCACCAGGCCTGCTTATCATTGTAGCGCCACCTGAAGCTGTTATAATAATATCGGTTGCACTGACAGGAATGTATGCATAGGCACCAATATCATAATGGTCAGAAATTCTGGGATTGCCTTCAATATCGGTTTCTACTTCCGGAATGGTTGCTCCTGTATTCACAGCACCTGAATTAAATGCCAGGTGATAATCATGATTTTCATAGTCAACGAAATCATCCGGACTGGCTATGTACACAGTATTATCTACAACACCATTCAATTCAGGGGGCATAGAATCAACAAATATTGTATTTCGCATATCGAAATTTTCCTCATTGAAACTCACCCTGGCATCAAAGTAGGAAGGAGCTCGTTCGTGAATTCCCGGCCACATCATTGTGTCTATGCTGTTATCAAATGTACAATTCCAAATTTTTACATTCTCAATATTATCTTCAGGCCATAATGAACACCAATACGTATCGTATGTGACACAGTTCCACATAGTAACAAGAGGTGGTCCGGACATTGTTCCTGTCTGGGCTATGATATCAGGCCCCATCAATCTGAAACCTATTGCGCTTTCATATACTATAGTGTTCTTGATCGTAGCATCAACCGACATATTAATTGCTACAGCCGGCCAGTCATATTTACCATTAAACCCATGCAATACATTGTTATCGATATAAATATATGCCTTCCAGTCCGGGTTTGGACTGTTTGCAATCTCAGCACTATCAGGCGTCTTTGTATCAATGCCATTTTCACTCCAGTAGGTATTTGCCGGAAGAGTATTGACCTCTGTGTCTACTATCCCGGACCATAAATGATTGTTTGTAATAAACAGAGAATCCCATGTCGGGAAAGTTAAGGAACTTCCTGATTGTATGCAGTCTCCGCTATTATGATGAATGTTACAGTTGTTGATAATCATGTGGTTCCCACTTCTAAACATAATACCATGGGCATCTTTCCTTTCTCCTTCGGCATCATGATGCACGCAATAATAAATTTCACAATTATCAACCACGGTATTATCAGATTCGGTTACGGTTAAACCGTCTGTATGGGATTTATACCACTTACAATTATAGAATGTTATGTGATCTGAATTTTGCCTCATATCAATCAGTGGATAGGCTCCATTTAAAAAATCTCCGTCTATATCAATGCCTTCCCATCGATAATATGTGATATCAGCTGTTCGAATAGCATTTGTTTCGGTAGTTATTTTAAAGACAGGTCTGTTATTAAGATCATGGGCTTTAACAGTTATCCATTCTGAAGCATTTCCGGAATGTACAGGAAGTATATAATTGGTAAAAAAGTATGTTCCAGGCAAAATCCTTAAAGTATCCCCGGGAGCTAATGCATCCATAGCATCCGGCCAGGAATTAAATGGCTCGGATATGCTGCCATCACCATTACTGCCGCCATTATGAATATACCAGTTTTTTTGTCCGAATGACCAGAATACTGCGTTACACAAAAGCAATATTAAAACTGTTTTTTTCATGATAAAAAGGTTTTGGGAGCATGATTATAGTTACAATTAATTTTCATAGGCATTTATGAAATGATCAGAGATAATTCGGAGGACTGGTTCATCCTGACTTTCATTCAACTCAAACGGTTTTTGTTTACCACATAACAAAATTATTCTTATTTACCATGAATTGCATTGATTTATATATCTAAAATGTCGTATTAAAAATAAAACTATGAACTGATTTTGTGTTGTTTTTATTAATTTATTTGAATCTGACCATTCTTTGCGAATTGTATGTATGAAATAAAAGAATAAAGTCAAAGAAAAAACTGGAATACAATAGAGAATATTGTATTCCAGTTCCATTTCTTGTTTTTAGGTATATCGATTTTGCTTTATCTCAATAGGCTTGTATGTTTGCATTTCATCTTAGTATATAACAATTTTAGAAATTTTCCTGTGGATTTCTCCTCTTATTTCAAGAAAATATAATCCCGGTTGAAAACCTGATACTTCGTATTCAAAGTCATCTGAATGAAGATCTTGTTTTAATAGCAATACACCATTCATAGTATACAGAGATACACTTTGATAAGATTCATCCGGATTTTCAAACCGAACACTCAGATAAGGATATGAATAATTGATTATGATGCCTGCCTCCCAACTGTCAGAACCAGGATCAATCACTGAATTCGGACTTAAAACGGTTAGTGCCAGATAATCATATTCCGAAGTGCCGTCATTGGCCAGAGCAACAGCTGTTACAGTTCCGGCAACTTCACCGGTTACAAGGCCATTGACATCAATCGAAGCTTTTCCTGAATGTTCTTTTATTGACCATGTTACCGTTTTATTTGTTGCATTGGCAGGATAAATTTCGGCCTGGAGCTGCAGGGTTTGTTCAACCGCAACTTCAGGTTCCAATCCTTCTGCAACAGATATATAGATACTCTCAATAGAGATTATCGCATCCAGAATTGTAATTGTGAAATCATCAAAGATGCCGGATCCGTCATTGGCTTTTGCTCTTGCGGTTACAGTTCCTGCAGAAACTGCAGTAACAAGTCCTGAAGGATCAATTGTAGCTTCACCACTTTCGTTCATCATTAACCATGTTACACTCTGGTTGGCAGCATTTACAGGCAGGATATTGGCAATTAATTGCAATGTTCCGCCGGGAGAATCTATAGTGGATGACCCACCGGCTGATGTAACATTGATACTGGCTACGGCGTATTCCGGAGTCAAAATGGTTATGGAATAATTGCCATAGGTACCAGATCCGTCATTTGCTGTTGCCCTTGCAGTTACCGTTCCTGATGAAATGGCAGTAACAAGTCCTGATGTACTGACTGTAGCTTCTCCGCTACCATTAATCATTGACCAGGTGATAGATTTATTTGCTGCATTTGATGGAAGTACTGATGCTGTCAATTGCAATGACTCTCCCGGCAGATCAATGGATGTAGCACCACCTGAAGCTGTAATAATTATTTCCGATACTAACACAGGTGGATCCTGTAAAGTAATTTCAAAATTATCGTATATACCGGATCCATCATTTGCTGTTGCTCTTGCGGTGACAATTCCGGGAGTAACAGATGAAACCAGCCCTGATGTACTGATTGTAGCTTCTCCTGAACCATTGATAACTGACCAGGTTACTGTTTTTAGTGTTGCATTTGTTGGCAGAACCGATGCTGTTAATTGTAAAGTTTCACCTGGTCTTTCTATGATTGCAGAACCATTCTGAGAACTAATATTTATATCGGTAACATAAACGGGAGGGCCGGAAAAATCGGCTTCATAAGCGCCGATGTCGTAATGGTCAGAAATTCTTGGATTGCCTTCAATATCGGTCTCAACTTCAGAAATATTAACACCTGTATTCACAGCGCCTGAATTAAATGCCAAATGATAATCATGGTTTTCATAATCTGTAAAATCAGCAGGACTGGCAGTGTATACAGTGTTGCCCACAAGACCATTCAATTCAGGAGGTACTGAATCTATAAAAATACAATTTCGCATATCAAAGTCATCCCCGATGTTTGTTCTGGCTTCAAAATAAGAAGGTGCCCGTTCATGAATTCCCGGCCACCATAAGGTATCTATACTATTGTCAAAAGTGCAGTTCCAAATTTTCACATCATCCAAATCATCTTCAATCCATACTGAAGACCAAAACGTGTTGTATGTTATGCAGTTCCACATAGTAACAAGTGGTGGTCCGGACATTGTTCCTGTTTGTGCGATAATATCAGCTCCCATCAATCTGAAAGCTATAGCGCTTTCGTAAACTATTGTGTTCTTGATGGTGGCATCTACTGACATATTAATAGCAACAGCCGGCCAGTCATGTTTTCCGTTAAATCCATGCAAGACATTGTTGTCTATGTATATATATGCCTTCCAGTTTGGATTTGAGCTGTTTGCAATCTCATTGGCATCGGGAGTCTTTGTGTCAATGCCATTTTCACTCCAGTAGGTATTTGCAGGAAGAGTATTAACCTCTGTATCCAGCATTCCGGACCATAAATGATTATTCGTAATAATCAGAGAATCCCATGTCGGAAAAGTTAATGAGCTTCCCGATTGTATGCAATCTCCTGTATTGTGGTGAATATTGCAATTGTTAACAACCATATGATTACCACTCCTGAACATAATGCCATGCGCATCTCTTCTTACTCCCTCAGCTTCATGATTAACGCAATAATAAACTTCACAACTGTCAATCACAGTATGATCCGATTCCGTTACGGTTAAACCATCAGTATGAGATTCATACCATTTGCAATTGTAGAATGTCCAATAATCCGAACCAATTCTCAATTGAATTAAAGGATTTGCCCCATTATTAAAATCCCCGTCCATATCAATTCCCTCCCAGGTATAATGTGTGACACTACTGGCAGCCCGAATTATATTGGTGCCTGTTGATTTCAAAACAGGCTTGGCGCTTAAATCATGAGCTTTAATAGTGATTCGTTCTGAACTATTGCCAGAATTCGTGGGATTAATATACGTTGTAAGATAATAAGTGCCAGGCATTACCCTGAGTGTGTCGCCTGCACTTAAAGCGCTCATAGCGCTTGACCAGGAATTAAAAGGATTGCTCAGACTTCCATCACCGTTACTTCCGCCATTGTGAATATACCAGGTGTTTTGCCCAAATGCCCAAGTTGTTGTGATAAGTAAAACTGAAAATAACCATCTAAACTTCATTATTAGTTTTTTAGTAGTTTTGTAATTAATTGATTTTCAATTAACTTGCCCAAGTTAATCGTTGCAATATGCATAGCATACCGCTTGAAATTAATACGTAAAAAAATCAAAAATGTTGCTTTTTTTTGACCAAAGCGATTCAGGTTTGTGCTTTGGTAGTATTTGAAATATTATGAAAGAATAATGCAAATTCCGAACTGCACATTTCCTTTACTGATAATCAATCATACTGACAATTAAACCCCACTGTCTTTAAATAAGGTATAGAACAATGTTGATAACATAGACTATTGCATTGTATATGGTGATACAATGAACTTATCAGAAAAAAAACATTATTATTCATCATGTTGCTTCTCAAAAGCACCTATATCATATTCTCCTGCAATTCTGGGATTGCAGTCAAAATCAACTGTAACTTCAGGAATTGTAACACCACTGTTTACAGCTCCTGAGGTTTCAGCCAAATGATAATTATGATGTTCATAATCAACAAAATCAGCCGGATTAGCTATGTATACAGTATTATTCACAATACCTGCCAGTTCCGGTGGCATTGAATTGACAAAAATCGTATTTCGCATATCGAAATTATCTTTATTGAACGACACCCTGTCATCAAAGTAGGAAGGTGCCCGAACATGAATTCCCGGCCACCATAGTGTATCAATGCTATTATCAAAAGTACAATTCCAGATTCTCAATGAATCAACATTGGTTTGAGGCCACAAGGCTGACCAGAAGGTATCGTAAGATATACAATTTATCATTTTCACAATCGGCCCTTTCGATATTGTTCCGGTTGATGTGATGATACTGGGTCCCATTAAACGATATGCAATTGCACTTTCATATACAAGTGTATTCTTAATCGTGGCATCCACCGCCATGTTAATGGCTATTGCAGGCCAGTCATAATCACCATTGAATCCATGCAATATATTGTTGTCAATATAGACATAAGCTCTCCAGTCAGGATCTTCAGATTGAGCAATATCTGCACTATCGGGTGTCTTTGTATCAATGCCATTTTCACTCCAGTATGTGTGTGAGGGCATGGTATTTACTACTGTGTCGATCATGCCTGACCATAAATGGTTGTTGGTTATTATAAGCGAATCCCATGTTGGAAAAGTTAACGAAGTTCCTGATTGTATGCAATCTCCCGAATTGTGGTGAATATTACAATTGTTGACAGTAAGCTTGTTCCCGCTCTTGAACATTATACCATGAGCATCTTTCCTTTTACCTTCTGCCTTATAATGCACACAATAGTATATTTCACAACTATCAATCTTTACATAATCGGTTTCTTCGATAACCAATCCGTCGGTATGTGATTCATACCATTTGCAGTTATAAAATGTAAAATGGTGTGTACCTGCCCGTAAGTTGATTAACGGATATACTCCATTTAAAAAGTCACCGTCGATATCAATACCTTCCCATCTATAGTATCCGACGTTGATTGTTCGAATAGCATTTGTTGCAGCAATCGTTTTCAGAACAGGTCTGTCATTTTGATTATACGCTTTGACAGTTATCCATTTCGAAGCACTTCCTGAATTTACCGGAAGTATAAAGGATGTAAGATAATAGGTGCCGGGCATAATTAGTAGAGTATCTCCGGGTCTGAGTATCTGCATGGCTGAGAGAAAATTGTTGAAAGGATCTTTAAAACTACCACTACCGTTTTTCATAATATTATCAATATACCAGTTGTTCTGGCCATATGCTGTTATGAAAGACATAACCATAATCAGTAGAATTATTTTTTTCATAGATCTATCCTTTAAATCCATTGTAAGTTAATTAATAATAAAAAAGCAAAAGATTAGGATAAAAATTATTAATAACAAAAATCTCAATGACAACTATTGGCAATCTCCGGAGGTAAACAATGAAAAAGAGTGAAACTCCGATTCAGAATATTGTCTTTCTATTGAAAATCAATTCATTCTTTGCATGTATTTCCTGAAATAATACAATGAAAGCATAAAGAGTAATGAAAAAGCCTACCAGCAAATGCCTTCGTAATTAATCAGTGTAGTATCTTCGGTGACTTTAGCCAAATCCACAAATATTTTTTCAGGATAATTAGCAATAAGATTTTCAAATTCATGTTCTCTGTAGGTAATTACCAATACTTCATTCTCGTGAATCACTTTTTTAAGGTCGTCGGTTATCAGACTTGATAAATGAGGGAGATGTTCATCGATATAGGCTTTATTTGTTCCGGTAATATTGGAAAGATTTACATTTTTATCATATATCGATACAGTGTACCCTTTTCCTATGAGTTTTTCAACGAGATCAACAGCAGGACTGTACCTGAGGTCATCGGTTCCTTTTTTGAAACTCAGGCCTAATACACCAATACTTCGTTTGTTGTATTTGGTTACAAGATGGAAAGCAATTTCTTTCTGGTATTCATTCGATTCGTGTATAGAACTTAACAGGGGAGTTTTCAGGTATGCATCATGAGCAATTGTACCGAGTCCTTGCAGATCCTTGGGCAAACAAGATCCGCCATATGCAAAACCCGGTTTAAAATAGGCTGTGGAGATATTCAATTTATTATCTGTACCGAATACTCTCATTACTTCATGAGAGTCAATTTTCAATGATTTGCAAATGTTTCCAACTTCATTGGCAAACGTGATTTTCAGTGCATGAAATGAATTATTAATATATTTTATTATTTCAGCAACTTCAATACTGGTTTCAATAATGGTAGTATCTATAAAGGAATACAGATCATTCATAGTTTTCAGTGCTTTCGGACTGTCGCTTCCTAACACGGTCACGGCAGGATTGTTATAATCTGCAACAGCGGATCCTTCACGTAAAAATTCCGGATTTGAAACAACGGCAAAATCTTCGTTTCGTTTTTTTCCGCTTTCCTTTTGAATAATCTCGGCGACTTTTCTATTTGTGCCTGGCATTACTGTGCTGCGTATCACAACAATATGAAAGCGATCTTTTTCTTTGATACCACGACTGATATTGGTTGCAATATGGTATATGCTGTTTAAATTCAAATGACCGGTAGGTGATGAAGGCGTTCCGGAGCAAATAAAAGAGATATCGGTATCGAGAATAGCTTGTCGTGCATCATTTGTTGCTGAAATCAAACCTTTCTTTGATCCGGTTGCAATCAATTCATCAATTCCGGCTTCAATGATAGTCGGTTTGCCCTTGTTAATGAGGTCAACTTTGTGTTTGTTAATATCAACACCAATGATTTTATGAGAATTGGCCGCAAGACATCCGATACTGACACAACCAACATAACCCAATCCGAAGATAGAAATATCCATAACTAAATGTTTTATTTTAGATTTGTTTTGTATACATTTTTATTTTATTGATCAGGAAATTTGTAACATCCTCCCAGTCCTTTTCAAGCTTAATTCTGAATTTATCCTGATCCATAAATTGTTTGTCATTGATTAAAATTTCCCTGCAGGAATCAATCAGCTTTTCAGGCAGTACTTTTGTGAGCATTCCTTTCTCGATTAAGACATGATTGGCTGGCATTTCTCTTTCGCCACAGTAGATACTTTGAACGCCCAGCATGCTTCCTTCACGAGCCATACTATCACCACTGGAGATGACGAGTTTGCTATAATACATCAAGGAATGAATATCAGAAACCGGTTCCTCCAGTATGATCCAGTCCGCTGGATATAGCGGTTTATTTATTTTCTTTTCAAGCGATAACACGATTTTTTGCGGTAACTCACTGATTTTTTCAGCTTGCTGCAAAATTATGTCTTTATCCTGTGATAGATAATTGCTTGTACTGGTATCAACTTCTCTGATAAATATGTATTCTTTTGGCTTTAAGGAATAAACGTGTAAAATTTCAGGATTGGGTTTAAAGTATTTTGGGGACAGATATGCCCATTCCTTAAGTGCATTAAATTTCCTGGTTTTTGGTATGTCATTGCTGAAACATGGTATGTATAGCTCGTTCGTTGAAAACTTATCAATATCAAAAGCTATTTTACGCGGGTCATCAATGAGTGCTATGTTCGGAATCCTGTTTAATTTGGCAGCCAGGTTTGCCTGGTAGTGTGCTGTGATCACAAAATCATATTTGTTACGGCGAATCATCCTGTGAAGAGCATATACACGAGGGATCATAATTCTGAACAACATGGAAAACCGACCTTTATTGTGTTTATAATCACCTAATACAATCAGATTATAGCCCGGGCATTCTTTCTGAATTATTTTTACTAAACGACCTCGATTGATACAGCAAAGATCAACTTCATCTTTGTCAAGATTTAGTATTGTATTCTTAAAAAAGTTGAACTGTGGAATATGATAGAGGTCTATTAAAATTTTCATATTTAAAAAGAGTTTTTTTCAGGCATTAGTCGATGACGAATATCTCTGTATAAATAACAATTGATTTGGATGATTCAAATTTAGAATATATTACAGTTGTATCCTGAATGGAGTGGAAACCTGATGAATAATATCCCAGAATTGGATCTCTCTGACCTTTTATCAATTCAATATTCAATTGTTTGTCGGTTCTTATTTCGGTAACTCTTGCAGGCGAACATTTTAATAAAAGTATATTATTAGTCTTTCTTTCGATTGTAACATCAGGCGAAAGATGGTGACACAATTCAAACTGATGAAGTTTACCATCCGAAATATTCAGGGTATCCTGTATTAGAAATTTGTTTTCAGCTTTATTGAATCGAATACTGCGCATATGTATAACCCCATTTTTCAGATAACCATCATGGTTTGCCCTGCTTTCTTCTGTTACTTCATTCAGCTTATAATGGAGGACTTTAGTTCTGTAATGGTCATTCCAGAGAGACGGGCCTTTGTATAATGCCTGATCCTGGTTATCAACTCTGATGGTATTGTGGGCCAGTGTTCCTTTAAAATATTTTCGAAAGTCTTGCTGAGTATGTATTGTATATGTCCCACAATCAACAATTATTGGAATACCATCGACATGGAGAACGTACGATAAGGCATCTGCGTGACCATGAGCTGCAATCGAAAGATAGCCAAGAGAAGCCGCATTGAAATGCAACAGGATTTCCTTATCTGCCAGAGATTTTCTAAAAAAGAAGTGACCTTCATCCGGATAAAATTTTGATTTTTCATTAGCCGGCACTAATGAGTCCACATCGTTAAATTCTGCTTGATATTTTTCTCCGAAGAATAGTTGATTTCTGCAATCGTATCCGGAACACTTGCCCTTAAAAACCGGTTCGTTAAACAAAATTGATCCCGTTGTAAGCAATGATTTAAAATTATACAAATAATCATCATTTTCAAGAAACAAAGCATGTCCGTCATCTGCGTCGCCATATCGTATCAGATTCCCTTTACTATCAATAAGTTGAAATATATAATGAAATATATTACGCAAACGTTCATCGTATTGATTTGAAAAACTGTTTCTTGTTCGTTCTGCATAAAACCAGGAAAGGAGAAATAAATCCGTAATATATTGAATATAGCCGGAAGTTTCTTCAAGGTTTATCCCATGTTTGGAGTGTTGCTTGATTATTTCTTTCTCCAATTCGGATTTACTGAATTTTTTCCATTTCCCGGATTCCTTAAAATGCCAGAAACTGGATGCAACAAATAGTCCGGCCAATTCTGCAACCAGGTGATTGTTGGCAGATGAAAACCGTGAGAGTGATTGCCGGATCCGTTTGCAATGGGCATATATGACAGGAAACCATTTTTGAGTTATAAAATGATCAAAGCTTTTCGATTTTCCTGTTATTGATTGTATATCAAGGATATCCCATGTAATAGCCCAGTTAATGAGCCTCAATCCCAGTTCAATATTACTATACCAGTTAATTCCTATCATATAGGGATTGTCATCTATCCATGATAACATAAGGTCCTTTATCAGATCAAGATATTTCTTGTCGCCTGTAACCCGAAACTTGAGAGCAATCTGTGGCAGGAATTGCATCCTGTTCAGTTCCCATACATGCTTTGCGCTCATATTATTAAATCCGCGGGTATTGATTTTTTTTGAAAAAACCTTTGGAAATTCGAGTTTGGAATAGGGATCGAAGTGCCAGTTGTATTTGTTCTTTAATGGTATTTGCAGATCAAATAGTCTGATACTGCTTATATCCAGATCATAATTGATGTGATCAGGATTGAATATTGTATTATAACCTGTATAGTAACAATTCTTGAAATTCTTGCCTTTCTTAAATTCAGCCAGCTTATTCACCAAGGCAATTCTCAGTCTGTAAACAAATTCCTGTGGAGACATTGATCCGATACGAGCCAGGTACCATTTTATGCTTGTATTCATCATTCAGATACTAACTTAGAACAGACAGGATTACAATATTGAATTTTACATCTAACATATCTGTTAATGGATTATTGATTTAAGGTGAAATACTTGCTTCCATATTACGGTTGAAAAATCATTTAGGCAGACAGACAGAGTTTGTAATGTAAAATTATATCTCTGTTTTTTTTATAACAACTTGTTTGTCAAATTGATCCTTATGTTTATCAACTTTATTAACACATCTGGTATATTCGTGTGGTTATGCGTGCCAAATCAGCTCAAGTAAGTACTTTGGCAAATCATTTTATAAAAATTTTTACATACAGGTATGCGAAAAATTCTTTTACTACTTCTTTAATTGTGTTTTTTTTCCAGTACGAGGCAGAATAATAATCAGGATCTGCTGAAGATATAATGCCAACTTCAAATGAAGATCCCATTACTTTTTTGTATGTCAGCCATGATCGTCTTGAATGAATTCCCAAAGAAATCACGTTAAAATTTTTATTCGCAAGATGATCATCGGCCCAGTTTTTAAATTCCTGAACCGATCCGAGTGTCCTGTTACGCGTGTTATTAACATTTACCAAAGCAATCATATTTTCTGAAGACAGCCCAAGTTCTTTTAAATAATTCAGGGCAGAAAATGCAGATGATTGCAATACCGGATGTTGTGGAAAAGAGGATTCCTGTTTTGTTTTTATTAAACCACCGGAGTTTAAGGGTATATACTTATGATTCACAGAAATACCATGTATTATCATATTTCTGTCCTTTTCCCCGGTAAAAATATCATTATCATAATAGATAATAAGATTGGCATTTTCAGCAATATGAGAATTTACGTAAAAAACAGATTCGGTTATTTTCTGATTAACAAAACAACCTCCCAACATTAAACTGTCAAGAAAAAGCGTACAATGAGGTTCAGTATCCGTCATACTATCAGTGGATGTATAAATAGAAATAGCATCAATTGTTTCTTCAGGATTTGATATTGGCAAGATCAATATACTTTTCTTGATTAATATTACAGGATTTACATTATCTGTTTGGTTTTGTTGATTGTAGATAAATGCTTTATTATAAGGAGGTTTCCGAACTCCGGTGATAATGATATGATCATAATTCAGAGGATCCAGGGTGTCTGCCAAACCTTCCAGTACTATAGGAGATATCCATCCTTCGATTACCAATGTTCTTGAATTAACGGGTTTATTTACAGCCAGGAAGGAGGGAGCAAATAAAATGCCTGAGAAAAGGGAAACCAGCAAGAATATAATACCATAACCAATATATTTTAAACACCTTAACATGATATTCTTTGATAGTTTGATCTATGGATTCTTTCTGTTAATGCATGGTATCATTGATTTTGATGTTACTATTATCGATATAAGTCCGGAACCAGAATTCGAGGTTGATCCATTTCCAGATATCTTTTGTCACATCTGCTTTCAGATTCTTATGCAATTCAAATTTTCTTTTACAATCCTCTGCGTTAAAGTAGCCTCTTGTCCTGAATGATTCCGAATTCAATAAATCATCTATATAGGCAACAAATTTTTCATTGTTGAACCATTCATCCGCGGGGGTTGTAAATCCTTTCTTATCTCTTCTTTTATAAATTTTGTGAGGAAGAATGTCTTTCACCGATTCCCGCAAAATATGTTTTGTCTCTGCTTTGTATATTTTTCTTTCCGGGGGAGTGGATAAGGTTTTTTCAACCAGGTTATGATCCAGAAATGGTACTCTTGATTCAATGGAAAATGCGAGAGAATTATGGTCATCCCATTTCAGTAAATGTTCCAGTTTATGTTCGAAATGCTGTAATAACGATTCATTTAAAGTATTCGGGTTGTATAAATCCTCATCTATTGTTGACCTGGAATTTAACCGGTTGTAAAAATCTTTGTTTACACTTCCAAATAGTTTACTTCCGATATTCTTTTTATATTTTACCGGAAGCAGATAAAATGCCAGGTACTTAAAAGCGTAGAAAGATTTGTGTTTTTTTAAGTAATACGATGCTTCAGAAAGAAAACGCAACAATTGTTTTGTACGAAGCAATTCTTTAAAATATCCGCCAAAGAAATAATGATAACCTCCCAATTGTTCGTCTGCACCCTGACCGTCAAGTGTTACAACAACATTTCCATGAGCAAGTTCCATAACTTTATATTGTGCATAAGGACCGATGGCGGCAACAGGTTCATTTTGTGCAATAAGGAATTTTTGAAAATCATTGAAAAAGGTATCTGCATCAATATTGGTAAAAAACATATTCTTTAATTGAGAATTGTATTCATCGATGAAATTGCTTTCATCAGCCCATTTATCTTTTCCGTAAACAGCTGAGAACGACTTAATTTCATGAAGACCAAAATCATGATAAAGAATACTGGTTACTGCAGATGAGTCTATTCCGCCGCTTAAACTGATACCCACAGGAACATCACTGCGTAATCGCAGTTTTGAAGTAGACCGTAATTCTTCCCTGTATTCTTCAGGAGACAGATCCAATGGATGAATCTTATCTGCCAGTTTATACCATTGATGAGTAGAAAATTTATTGTTCTTAATTTTAAAATAATGCCCATGATCCAGCTTCACTATTCCATCAAAGAATGTTTCCAGTGATTGATCTGTCCTGTTGTAAATCAGGTATTCAAAAATAAGCTTCTCATTGGGGGCTTTTTTCTTTAAAAGAGGAACAATAGCCTTTAATTCTGAAGCGAATATGAATTGTTCCTGATCTTTGTAATAATAGAAAGGTTTTATTCCATACCTGTCCCTTACACCTAAAAACTCTTTTTCCTTATTATCATATATTACAAAGGCGAAATCTCCGTTAAACCGGTCCAGGCAGGCTTCTCCCCATTGTTGATAAGCTGCCAGGATCACTTCAGTATCAGTTCTTGTTTTAAAACTATACTTACTTTTAAGCTCTTCTTTTAGCTCGATATAATTATAGATCTCACCGTTAAAAACAATACCATATCTTCCATCATTTGAGAACATGGGTTGATGACCGGCCGATGAGAGGTCAAGAATGCTTAAACGAACATGACCCAGGCCAAAATTATCTTTGATAAAAATACCCTCATCATCCGGTCCGCGATGTTTAAGGGTATTCATCATAAATTGAACTTTTTCTTGTTCAACCGGTTTGTTAGTGAAATTTATTATGCCTGCTATTCCGCACATACTGACTTATTTTCGCAGTTTCAAATTAACAATAAATAATGAAACAAACGGTATTTGATTGAAAAGGCTATTTTTTATCTTCCGAATCCTTTTGCTATGACAATATAAAATTATGTTTTTATTGAACCTTACTGTTTTAAACCTTCATTGTACAAAAATTATTTTTGATTGAATTCCATTCTTGGGTGCTTAATTCCACGCTCATAAAATTTGCTGAAAACACCCAGGATGGCACCGAAATAAATAAAGATCATTGCCCTGAATGTTACCGTAAACATTCCTCCCTGTGTCGAAATGAATAAACTAACAATAAGAAGTGTTATAAATATGTTTTTCATTTCTTTATAATACCTCCGGTCAGGAAGGTATTTGTTGTATCTGATCAATTTTATCACCATGTCGGCGTAAATGGCCAAATAGAGAAGCATACCGATCAAACCTGCTCCCCATAATATTTTGTTATAATCAACATGTAAAGGACGTCTTCCAAATGCACCGCCTGCATATCTTTCGGAAGAATTAAACAATTCGGATCCTAAAAGTGTTCTGGACCATGGTATATCATCCAGCCATCTTTCGTTAACCACAGCCAGGGTTTCAAGCCACCTTAGTTCTTCTTCAACATTATACTCGCTTCCAAAAACATTTTCACGGGCACTGAACTGATCCATCAGAATCTCTTGATAGAAAGGGAAGGTAAGAGCCAGAATTGTTGCTGTAATAAGGAATATGCTTGCAATTTGTTTTTTATAACTTGTAAAGAAAAAATAAATAAAATAACCAATTACAGGTATTCCCATAGCTGTTCGGCGCATCGACAAAACCAGAAAAACAAATACAAGGACTGATACTCCATAAAGGATTATTTTTGGAATTGGCTTTTTAATATATGGCAGTAATAATGGCAGAAGCAACAAACCGATAGATCCGGAATATAAAACGCTATATATAAAGGCTCCCATCTTCAACGCTCCGCCGTAAGGATTTTCACCAATTCCAAGAGTTGAAGTTACCAAAGCGTTTGCTGTAAAAAGAATTAATACCCAGAATATGCTTTGATTTAATTTGCGGAACTGATATATATCTCTGATATATGCATATCCCAGAGGAAGCATAGATATACTAATAATCAACCAGGAAAGATTACGATAGGTTCGTTCGTGATGAGATGTATAGGGACTTAAAATAAGCAGATATGCAAAAAACAAATAAACCCACGGATTAAAATTCAATGTTTTTCGAAAAGCCTTAACAGTTAATGCTATTGTATACAGAAGAAAAAGGAACATTTCCGAAGTTCCTATACCCTTAGAAGAAAAACTGCGCAATACATCAAATCCGATCATTATTGCCGGTACCAGATACAGGCCATAAACCATGCTTTTTTTGTATGTATATTCTTGGGATAGCATTGATTATTTCATTCCAAGTTTAACCAATAAATTTCTTTTTATATTATCCAAAGCTTCAATAACATCACTATTTAAATCCAATAAATAAGTGAGCATAAGAAGAATCAATCCGTACAAGCCGCAACAGGCTATCACTTTTACTAAAACGTTTGGAAACGGAATATATTTACTAAACAAATATATACCATATCCTATCAGAACATTTATTGCCAAAAGAGAAAAAAATTTCAAAATGATTTTTTTATATTGAATATAAGGAAAATATAAATTCATGATGATAAAGCAGTAGAACAGATTTAAAAAGTCAGAAGTATTGATTGCTGCCGGAAAACCTATTCCTCCAAAACGTTTTACGCCAAAATATATTAACAATGTAAGTAAGCTGTTTTTCGTAATGAGATACCAGAAATATTGTTTCATTTTTTGTGCTTTTTGAAAAACTTCAGAGACCATCAGATTAATTGAGACCAACGACAGGCTGATACCAAATTGTCTCATATAGGATGAAACCATAAGTGTGGATCCGGAATCAAATGCTCCACGCTGGAATAATAGTGCAATGATCTCATCACTAAAAATAAAGAATAGTGTACTGATGGGTATAAGGACAAAATTAAGAAAACTGGTTGTTCTGATAAATAATTTATTTATGCCATTGTAATCTTTCTTAGCAAATAATTCACCAAGTTTAATACCGACAACAGGCCCGGTTTGAAGTGTAACAACTTCGTTGGCAATACCGGCAACCCGGTTACCAAAATTCATGGCTGCAATAACACCCAATCCTAATCCACTCAATAGATAATTGCCAAAGAAATTTGAAAAAATCTTGGAGGAATGACCAAAAAATGATAAAATCCCATCTCTTATGATTCTTATGGGCAATTTGTACGCATGATATTTAAAACTCCAGTTGCATTGTTTGATCAGCATTCTGACAAGTATTACAAGGTTTATTAAGAATCCTAGCAACAAACCGATCAAAATGCTGTTTACAGAGAGTATTTTATGAAATAAAATCAGGAATGTAAGTGCAAAGGTATTGTTTATTATTCTTACCAGTTGCGGCATGGTAAAGAACTTATAAAGGGTCAGGATTGATACGAAAAACTGATTTATTACCATCAACAGAAATAAAGGGATACTCAGGTAAATAATTAATGTGTTTTTTTCAAGCAATTCGGTATTAAACTTAGATATCAGAGTATATGTATTAACGGGGAAAAAAGCCACAACCAGAGTAAAAATGAAACCGATTCCCAAATAAATATACAACCATTTGTTAAGGAAATACATAGATTGTTTTTCCCCTTCCTGCGCTTTTAGCCTTAATGCTTCCGGTACTATGATTGTATAATTTAACAAGGAAATAGAGGTGAACAATAAGGAGATTATTCCATAACAATAGAAATAAATATCTACCTGGCTATTGATTGTTCCGAAAAAAAATGCTATAGCAATAGTCTGAAGGAAGTTAAGTGCTTTTGCAAATACACTAAAAAGAGATGATAAAACTATTCCCCGCTTATAGGTTTCTCTTTGAAAAAGTTTCATACTATTGAATAAGTCCTGTTTTGCCGGTATTTTTTTAGATAACCTCTGGCCCCGGTTGAATTGCCTGCTGATTCTTTGTTTGAAATATTCTCTGCTAAAATTTGACTAACATCTGTACCTGATCTAAAAAATGATTTATTTGCAATGGAATGTATTCCTATGAAATTTTCATATGATTTGTAGGAGATCATTTTGCTGATTAACAAAGAAGTGAGTTTGAGAATACTTCCTTAAACAGAAACTGAATTTCTGTGCTGCTTCCTTTTTTTCTTTTTTGATTTTTGATAATAACCATATTTATAGCCATAACTTTTCCGTGGGATACTGAAATCATTCATAACAAGAGCTAAATTGTTAATTTGTTTATTATCAATTTCTTCCATTATCTGACTGAATATACTCCGCGGTGTGATATTTTGTCGAACAAGGAACAGGTTAATATCTGCATGATTCATAAGCATGTATGTATCAGACACCAAACCCAGGGGAGCCGTGTCGACAATAATATAGTCATACATTTCACGTAGCAGGTCAAACAATACTTTTGTTTCGGGAGAGTGGATTAACTCAGCAGGATTTGGAGGCAGATCACCTGAAGCAATGTAATGAAGATTTTTGTGCTGGGTTTCCACTATGATATCATCCAGCGTAGCAGCATTAATTAAAAAAGTGCTTACTCCAAGCGCAGAATTAATCTTAAGGTAATCGTTTAGTATAGGTTTGCGCAAATCAAAACCAATGAGCAGGGTTTTATAGTCATTCATTGTATAGGATAAAGCAAGACTTGCGGAAACCATTGATTTTCCTTCCTGTCCAATGGAAGAGGTGACAAGAATGACCTGGCTCTTGTTGGTTCTGCCATAATACTGGAGATTTGTACGAATCGATCTGATGGATTCAGCCATGGCAGATTTAGGGAATTCTGACATAACAAGAGTGCTTTTGGTATCGTTCCGTAAGACTGTACCAATAATCGAAAAATCGGTATAATTAGAAATTTCGGATACGTCAACAATTCTGTCCTGGTTAGCCTCTTTGTACAGTATAATTCCTATGGGAATTATAAAGCCTAGAAACAAACCTACTACCAGGTTTGCTTTCTTTTTTGGAAAAACAGGGGAATCACCTATCATTCTGGCTTTTTCAATTACCGAATTATCGGGCAGATTGGAAGCTTTGGAGATCTGTGCTTCCGCGTGACGCTGAAGAAGGTTCGTATATACGGCGTCATTCAAATTATAAAGTCTCCTGATATCCGCCAATTCACGTTCATTTGCGGGCAACTGTCTTATTTCTTGTGAGATATTTTTTATTCTTTCGTTCAGATCCTGTATGGCCAACTGGGAAGTGTTCAAACTATATTTAACATTTTCAATAATGGTTTTCTTGATGTTATCAATTCTTGACTCAATCGTATTAAGGTAAGGATTGAGTTCCTGGTTATTATCAATAAGGCTCTTCTTTTCGGCATTCAGTGTTGCCAATTCCTGAATCAGGTTATTTAATAACGATTCTTCAATTCCCATCGACGAGGGAGCAACCAAATCTGTAATGTCCTTATTTTTATTGGTAAGGTATTCATTGATGTATTGATAATACTTGTATCTGATTTCTGCATCAGATTTTTGTCCTCTTAAGGTTTGAAGTTGTTGCGTCAGACTTCCTGCTTTTGTTGGGATATCAATGATCTGATAACGAGCCTGGTAATCCTGCATTCTTTTTGCAGTGTAGGATAACGTATCGGAAATTTGGCCAAGCTGACTTTCTATATATTCAAGTGTAATATTTGCATAATGATTTTTCTTTTCAAGATTTTCTTTCATGTATTGATCCATCAATTCATTTAAAAAATCGATCCCCTTATTTATATTTTTCGACTTCATGTCAATTACCAGAACGGATGCAAACTGATGTGTTGTAGATGCTGTGAGAGAATTACCATATTGATAAACAAGATCAGGCATTGAGTTGAAAGAAAAGAAGAATTTTTTATTGGTCAATTCTTCCTGACTATACCCATTGTTAAGCAGAATCTTGAAACTACAGTAATTGGTTTTGATATCCTGTCCGATTTTGACCCGTACATCAAATGAAAGTTTATCCATTAAATAGAGTGTCCTTTCATCCTTAAAACTGTATATTTCAACGTTTTTTTCATTGATCTTTAATGCAAATGTATTTTTATTCAGGAATTTTAGTGTAAATTTCACATCTACAGGTTGCGGATACGAGGGATCAAATACCACTACAAAGGGAGTATTTTTATACAATTCCCTGGTAATAAAATCTTTCCTGGAAAAATAAGAAACATTAAAGTTCAGGTTTCTAACGGCCTTTTCAACCAATTCAGCCGATTGGACAACATGCATCTCATTGTAGGCACTATAAGTTTGTTCAATTGCATTTATTGCATTAAAATCTCTTCTGCCTCCACTGGTTGTGGACATTCCGGCCCTCCCTTCCT
>JAFGQO010000187.1 GCA_016935615.1 Bacteroidales bacterium | reverse complement strand
TGTTAAACTTGCATAGTATATTTATCTTAAGTTTATAAAATATTGAGGGCTGCTCAACACCTGGTCAATGACAAAAAACAAATTCCCACTTTAGGCAACTACCCCTCTTTATTTTATACATGTAGAATATTCTTGTAAACTTTCAAATAACCTTCTGTCATTTTTTGCCGGCTAAACTTTAAAGAAACCCATTCGGTACAATTTTTCCGGTTAATTGTTTGAATATTTTTTACAGCTTCCAGCGCCTCATCAATCGTATTGACCAAAAAACCGGTTTCACCATCAAGGATCAATTCCGGCATAGAGCCCCTGTTAAATGCTATAACAGGTGTGCCACAGGCCATGGATTCAATCACACTCAAACCAAAAGGTTCCTCAAAACTTATGGGGTGTAAAAGAGCAAATGCTCCACCTAAAAGTTTAATTCTTTCATCAGGTCCGGAGTTACCGACGTATATTATATCATCATTATTGATGAATGGTTTTAACTTAAGGTCAAAGTATTCCTGATCCTGAATTATACCCGAAATGATGAGCTTTCTTTTTGATCTCCTGGCAATTTGGATGGACTCATAAGTCCCCTTTTCCGGATGGATTCTGCCAAAAAAAAGCAGATAATCTTCCGGTTCGCGACTAAAAATAAATTCATTGATGTTAATGCCATTGTATATGGTTGCAATGTAATTCAGTTCAGGACTGCGATCGGAATTACTGATGGAAACATAATAGCCGGAACTGTTGTATTTTTTATAGACCGGAATAATTTTTGGAGAAGAAAAACCATGTATGGTGGTAACCATAGGGGTTTTAATCAATCGGGAGTAGCTTAGTGGCAGAAAATCAAAATTGTTATGAATAATATCAAAATTATCTGCCTGTTCCATCAAATGGCTTATGTGAAGGCATTCTGCTACTTTTGGATCAATCGAAGGATCTTCAGCATAAGGATGCTCACAAACAGATGCTAATTCCCCCTTTGTAACCGAATCGCCGGTTGCAAATAAAGTAACCTCAAAACCCAGTTCAACCAATCCCTCGGCAATATTAGATGTTACCTGCTCCCAGGGACCATATTTTCTGGGTGGTGTTCGCCAGGCGATAGAGGAAAGTATTGCTATTTTCATGTGTTTCAGTTTAAAGTCAAACAAAGAACTTAAATTGCCTGGCGTGGATTATTTAAACAATGGTCGACCAGTGCTTCCAGATTTGCTGTACCCACACACATTACTTTATCAGCACCTCCCCAATAGATCTTAAGACTTCCATCATCTTCCGGAACAGCGCCGCATGTAAACACGACATTATGGACATACCCTGTAATTTCATATACTTCTTCTGGTTGCAGAATCCAATCATCACCAACTGCTAAAACTATTGAAGGATCTTCCAAATCGTGCAACGCTACACCTAACCTGTATACACACCCATCCATAGTTGGAAAAACACCGTGATAAATGCTTAACCATCCACGCGCCGTTTTGATTGGTGACGCTCCCGGACCAATCTTCATCTCATCCCAATGGTATGGGACGGACTTCATAATAAGTTTCGATTCACCCCAATATTTCAAATCGGGAGAATAGGATATCCAGATAGACCATGGCGATATTTCAGAATGAGGCCTGTCGAGCCTGGCAAAGAGTCCATCAAATTTTTCCGGGAATATGACAACATTCCGGTAATCTGATTCTGTAATCAATGAAAATCGTTCAACAGATCTGAAATCTTTTGTTTTTGCCAGTCCAATACGAACTCCAAACCTGGAATAAGCACTATAAGTGATCAGGTATTCACCATCCAAAAAAACAATCCTGGGATCTTCCACGCCATAGGTTTCGTATTCTTTATAAATACCCTCGGTGGCAGGCACCATAAAAGGCTTTTCATTCACTTTAAAATTATACCCATCATCACTCACTGCCATTCCAAGTATACTTCGCCCGTTCAGTTTATGAGAACGAAATACCATTATATATTTCCCTTGATGCTTTACAACTGCAGCATTATGCACCGTGGCAACCGGATAAGGCACATCATCCTTTGTGAGAATAGGGTTATTTTGATATCTGCTTATTAACATCATTATTTAATAGTTGCGTCAGAAGCTGCTGTATCAATTACAGTAACAATATTGGCTCTTTTCTTTCATTTGTTCTTATCAAAGCTATTGTACTGCTTTTTTATTCTGATTTGTGAAATTCTTCATAAGCCTGCAGTACTGTAAGATGAGAGATTAAATAGGCAAGTGAACTTTCTGCACCCTGATTACGATTTACTCCATAATTTTCAAACCCATCGCAACACCCCTTAGTCTCAAAATCATACAGACTCATTCTCAGATCATTTTCGCCGAGGAACCATAAAAACGAAGTGTATAGCTTATTGAGGTAATCTTTATCTTTTGTAAGGTGAAAGGCCTGATGATACATTAATACCATAGCCATGGCATCGATAGGTTGTTGAGCAAAAACAGAGCGTTCTCCTTCTCGCTTAAACCATTTTTCATTTCCAATGATCGATAAGTAATGATCATTAAGGGTATGCATGGTGAGAAAGTTCATTGATTTGACCGCTATTTTTGTAATTTTCTTATCGTTCAATATTTCTGCTGAATGCAAAAGAGCTAAGGGTAAGATACCATTATCATAAGCCAGTAAGGATTCAAACCATTTCCAATCAGAAGTTTCGTTTTCCTCAAAATGTTTAATTAGGTTAAAGGCCATATTTCTTAATCTTTCGGTCATGGAGTCGTCAGATGGGTTGCTTTTCAGATAATAACTTATACCAATCATAGTATTTGCTATACTTCTGATAGACTTTAATTTTTCAAAATTGGGTGAGGCATTAAAAAATACTAATCTGCCTGTCTGATAATAAGCATCGTTTGGAGCATTTCCCAACAAGTATCCTAGTGCCCAAATTGTTCGACCAAAAGAATCTTCAGAGCCAACTTCATCGAGGAAGTTTCTACTAAAACTCAGGAAATTCCTGAAAGTACCATCTCCATTTTGCATATAATGGATATAACTTAGATAAATGGGTGATAATTCAAGGGCCCGAATGTCTTTTATTTGTCTGTATGCCATTAAGACCATAAGCAAAGCCCGGGCATTATCATCAAGACAATAACCTTCTTTTAAATTTGGAATACCAAACTTTGCATGCTGGATTATGCCTGTATCATCCGTCAATCGATTGATGTGAGTCAAAGAAAATGGCGGCAGCATGAGCAGGTCCAGTTTGGTGTCTTTCTTAACAATTTCAACGTGTTCTTCCTTAAGAATGCTTTCAGTAAGCGATATATACTTTTCTCCTGTTTTAGGCCATGTAATTTTCCTTCCGTAATTGTATGCTTTTCTTTTAAGCTCATTTAACTCGTCAGGATTATCCAAGAGATCTTTTAAAATGGAACCTAGACTATTGGAATCATTAAAATTAAAAAGTCTTCCCCTTCCTTCTGCTAACAATTCTGTTGCATGCCAGTATGGTGTTGAAATAACAGCCGAACCCACTCCAACAGCATAAGAGAGTGTTCCACTTGTAATTTGGGCTTCATTTAAGTAGGGAGTAATGTATACGTCTGAAGCCGATAAGTATTTGAACAATTCCTGGACAGCAATATATTCATTTAGAAATATCACATGCTTTTCCAATTGAAGGTTTTTGACCAGACGCATCAAGAAAATCCTGTACTCTTCACCTGAATGACGAAGTACGTTAGGATGAGTTTTGCCTAAAACGATATAAATAACATTGGGATGCTCTTTAACCACTTCGGGCAATGCATTAATGACCGTTTCAATACCTTTATTGCGCCCAATAAATCCGAAGGTAAGTAACACTTTCCTACTCTCAAGTTTGAACTCTTTTTTCGATTTTTCCTGGTTGAACTGGATGTCAGGCACACCGTGCTCTATAAATTCAATTTTATCTTTCGGTATATTGTATATATTCACTAAGAATTCGATGGCCTTAAGGCTCATCACCACTATTTTATGTGCCATCTTACATATTTCCTGCAAAACAGCCTTTTCGTTATAGGAAGGAGTTTTAAGTATCGTATGCAATGTTACAATCAGATGAATTTCCAATCTATGGAGTAAAGGAAGAATATATACCCCGCTCTGACCACCGAAAATACCAAATTCATGTTCAAGGATACAAATATCAGCACCACTTAAATTAATGAATTTGGCAGCTTTTATATAATCTTCCTGGTATTCCTGCCTGATGGTCTGTTTTACCTCTTCCGGGTACTTATATACCAGATCATTATCGTTTAATGCAGTCACAAAGCCTTCATGCTCATTTCTCTTGCTTCCCCGTTTTACCAGCATAGAATTGAACAAGTTGTTGGTGAAGGTCCCAATGCCACATTCCCTGGGTGGGTATGTACCGATAAAAGCCAATTTCATTATTTCCCGGTTTTTAATTTATTGTATAGCTAATCCGCCCAAACAAAGAAATTCCTTCTTGGATACTCACAATATAATGATAACAGCATTTATAGCTTTCCTATAATTATACTCTCGTTATTCTTTTCTTTGCGCTTGGCTGCCTTGGCTGCCCTTTTCTCTTTCAGGCTTTTAACCGGTGCTTTTTTGCTGTTTTTTGCCTTTGTTTCTTTTTCTTTCGACATGATTTTTTACTTGAATTGATATTTTTGAGTTGTATAACTGTTTCCACTATATAGAGCTGCCTTCATAGCCACTCTTAATAATTGTAGAAATCATTTTGAACCGCTCATTGGCTTTTACAATATTCGAAGTGTGGGCAGGTATTATTATAGCCTGTCCGGTTTGAAGTATATTTGATTTGGTATCTATCACCACCTCTGCATTTCCTTCAATAATCTGAAGAAAAGTATCGAATGGCGAAATTTTTTCGGCCAGTGTTTCACCGGTATCAATAGCCAAAACACTAATATTCCCTGTTGTTTTTCGGATTATGGTTTTACTTACTACCGAATTTGGCACATACTCAATGATTTCAATCAGAATATGTGATCTTGATTTTTCAATTTCGGTATTTTGCATGATTTAATTTTATGTATATACTACCATTAAAGGTACCTCAGCCAAATTGCCAAAGTGTTATACAATTGAGGGTTTAATTTACATCATTCACACATTTAGTGGTTTAAAAGGTATTTTTATTTCTTAGTCCGTATATCGTTCTAAAGTGATAACCATAAACAGTATATGTAATTGCATCAACTATTGATTCAGGCCGATGGAAAAGGGTCCAAACAATCAATTTCCAATATTCGCTTCTTCCCTTGTTAAGAAAACCAATGATAAAAACAGATTTAAAAAAAGCTCTGAGAAGCTGAAAGTCAATTTTTGTTTTCCTATTGTAAAGATTGTTATAATTTAACAGGAGTTGTCGTAACCTTTTGTAATAAGGTTTAGAGGTATAAATGTTTTCAATTATTTTTTTATATCCTTCCAGTAGTTCATCATAGTTCATTTTAGGTATAAAATTCATGGATAAATCGGTATTACTACCAGTAGCCTCTGTAGTTAATCTGTTTTCTGCTTTTAATTGATCATACAATTTGGTGTTTTTAGGAGCATTTAATAAGCCAACCATTGCAGAAACAATCCCGCTTTGCTGGATAAAATCGATTTGACGCTGAAAAACAGACGGACTGTCACTGTCGAATCCCACGATAAATCCGCCTGAAACCTGCAACCCGGCTTTTTGTATCCTTTGTACGCTTTTAAGCAAATCGCGGTTCTTATTCTGTACTTTATTGCAGGCATGAAGGGATTTTTCTTCCGGGGTTTCGATGCCAATGAATGTGGAATTAAAACCTGTTTCAACCATTAGCGACATGAGCTCTTTGTCATCAGCAAGATTAATGGAAGTCTCTGTATTAAACGTAAACGGGAATTTATGTGTTTGCATCCAGTTTTTCATTACCGGCAGCAAAGTATTTTTAACTTCTTTTTTGTTACCAATAAAATTATCATCCACGATAAATACTGATCCACGCCAATTCAGATTATATAATGTTTCAAGTTCTTTAACAATCTGGTCAGGGTTTTTCATCCTGACCTTATGACCCAGCAAGGAAGTAATTTCACAGAAGTTGCACGAAAAGGGACATCCGCGCGAAACCTGAATATTCATAAAAGCGTATTTTTTCCTTTGCAAAAGATGGTAATCCGGGACAGGAGTCAGAGAGAGATCTGCATATTCGCTTGTCTTGTATACTTTTTGCTGATGCCCGGATGACAAATCTTCCAGAAACAACGGCAAGGTGATCTCGGCCTCGTTTAAAACAAAATGATCAATTTGAGGGTAGTTATTATATTCGCGGGTAAAAAGAGGCCCACCGGCTACTATCTTTACTCCATATTGTAAACATGCTTTCACTATATTATTGACCGATTCCTTTTGAATATACATAGCACTAACGAAAACATAATCGGCCCAAATAATATCGCTCTTATCAAGTTCAGTAACATTCATGTCCACCAGTTTTTTCTCCCAGGCGAATGGCAACATTGCAGATACAGTGATTAAACCCAGAGGAGGAACCGCTGCCTTCTTGGAAATAAACTTTAATGCATGTTTGAAGCTCCAAAAGGAATCGGGGTATTTCGGATATACTAATAATATTTTCATTGCAGCTTTTTTTGTGTTATACTTTTCAATAGCTCTGCATCATTGATTATCAGAAAAACAAATAAGGAATTCAGGTATGAATTTTGGCTATAAATAACTATTAAGGTTGAAAACCTGAAAGAGTGAAAGCCCGTACTCTTATATTTGTTTAGCGAATTAAAAAGGAAAATTCGTAAAACGAGTTGAAAAGTGCATTACAAAATTCAAGATAATATTTACATAATTCACACATCTTCAAGTGTGCTTCGCCTTTTGTTTTTAAGTTTTTTAAAGTGAGAAGGTGTAAGACCAGTGAATTTTTTAAATTGATTTGATAGGTGAGCTACACTACTATAATGCATTTTGTAAGCTATTTCAGTAAGATTCAGCTCGTCATATACGATAAGTTCTTTCACCTTTTCGATTTTATGGGTCAGGTAAAATTTTTCAATGGTTATACCCTTAACTTCTGAAAAGAGATTGGCCAGATAAGTGTAATCGTGATTGAGTTTTTCGCTAAGATAATCCGAGAGGTTTACTTTAATTTGGTCTTCTGTATAATGCACCAATTCGATTATTGCACTTTTTATTTTCTCAACCAGGATACTTTTTTTATCATCCATCAGTTGCAATCCTGATTTTCTTAAGGCTTTATCCAGTAGTGCCTGTTGTTCCGGAAAAATATTCTCAATAATATCTGCTTCTCCGATCTTTACATCAACATAGTGCAGACCAAGTTTTTCAAGCTCAGCCTTCACTACCATCTGGCAGCGTATACAAACCATATTTTTGATGTAGATCTTCAAAGAATCAACAACTGTTTGAATTCATAAAACACCCGGCAGTAAAGTTAAGCCATATTTTGGGATTGGAGTCGAAACAGATTGATCCATTAATTTGGAGAAGAATTGAGACTGTATTTGAATATGCTGAAATGCAAATCGATAAAAATGATATTTCAAGAGGAATTATTTTTGTTTGCGTTTCAACGCAAAGCCTCCAAATTACTCAGAAATTGATGATCTGGTGATATTTTACTCTTGCCAGCCTGTATTGATATTGAAGCGGAAACTTACCGGGATCAGATTAAAATTGATAACGAGATCAGCAGCACAGGCAATAAAATTGATATTATGTTAAACTATCTGTTGATGATAATAAGAACATCAGGTTGCAAATGGGAAAAGAATAACCTGCCTGCTATTTCAGATTCCATTTGATACGATATAAGCTTCGCATGTTTAAATTACATACTGCTTGTAGTATTGAAAATCAAAAGAAATCCGCCATAACCCAGTAGCGATATTTTGTATTTTCCCTGTTCATCCAATTGAATTTCTTCCTTTCTGAAGGAACGCAAAGTTTCATGTTCAGAAATCAGAATTCCTCTTTTCTGTGTCATAAAAGGGAGAAAAACCGTAAGATCTTTGGATGATACTTCCCCGTTAATTCCTGCCACATACCAGGTTTGGTTTTTTCTTCGCGCAATGATCAAGTATTCCCCGGGATATCCGTCAACAAAACGTGTTTCATCCCAGTCAACAGGAATTTCACGCATCATCTGCTGCACATAATCAGGTACCATCTTCATGCCGGAGGGAATTTCAGCGTAATGTTGCACCCCGGACAAAAGCAAAACTGTCTGGGCAAGTTCAGCCCCGTTCCCGGTTACCCTGGTATTATGATCGTATTCATTGAAACAAACCGGCGTGAAATCCATTGGATCAAAAGTATTACGTGTAAATGGCAGAATAGTAATTTTTTTCGGCAATTTATCGGCCGATCTCTGTTCAAATGTAGCATATTCGAAACCACGCACTGATTCCATGGATACAAGGTTGGGATATGTCCTGTGGAGTCCTCTGGGAATAGTGGCCCCGTGACAATTTACCATCAACCTGAATTTATGAGCATCTTCCAGGATATCAATATAATAATCCATCATCGATTGCCCGTCACCTCCAAAGAAATCAACTTTTATGCCTTTTATGCCTGCCTCTTTTAACTTTTGAAATTCCGATTGCCTGGTTTCACTGGTCAGGAATATATCCTTTGGAGTATAGGACACTGTGTTCCAGTTGCCAGCTGAATTATACCATAAAATAAGTCCCACATTTTTTTCTCTGGCATACCGGGCAAGCTCTTTGATCTTGTCCCATCCTATCTGTGCATCCCAGTTAACGTCAATGAGGCAATATTCCCAATGCATCTCAGAAGCATAATCGATGAATTCCTTTTGGGTGTCATAGTTCACTGAAGGATCTTTCATTAAAGCCCAACTCCACGAAGCTCTGCCTGGTCTGACATAAGAAATATCTTTCAATGCAGTTGGTTTGGCAACATCAGTACCAAGAGTCGATTCTATTATGTCTCCGGGATCATCCCCCATGGTAATCACACGCCATGGAGTAGCCCATGGCAAAGCCGATTCCGGGTAAACAGGTCCGTCGGCAAATCCCTCAGTAACTTCAGGAAAAGCAATTGTATATTCTGTAAAATCTTCGTTTCGCTGCAGGTGACATCCGCAATAATTTCTTTCCGGCCAGGTTTCAGTAATATGAATCCAACACCCATCATGATGAAACAAAGCAGGTAACACCCAACCCGAATCACTTGCCGGAACATTATTTAACAAACAATCGCTCAAATAATGTTCTTCATACGAAGGATTTACCTGGTTCCATCCGGATTTTGAACTTGCCCGGGGTTGTATCCATGCTTTTGTGTTTGCCGGAAAGTTAAAGGAACTCTTCTCTTCCACTATCTTCAATTTGTCATTGGATATGCGGGGAAAAAAGTACCTGAAGGCCACTCCATCGTCCGATACCTGGAAAATAATGTCCATCTTTTCACCTTGTGAATTTTCAAGGTGGTAAACTTTCTGATGTGCGTGGTATGCCGCTATTCTTTTTTTTCCATATAACAATATATAGTTGTCATTGATGACATTGACATCTGAAACTGCTTTAAGTATTAATCCGTTTGTAAAATCGGCATCTTCTCTAAGCAATCCCAACATGCTGTTTTCTAATACAATACTATCATTCCGTGTAATATAATAATAAGCTTTACCCTCTTCTGTTAGTTCCAGTGATAAAGTTATTGTTCCATCAGGACTGTTGACGCAACTATCATTCTCAGCAGTGCATGCAATGAAAAATACAGAAAGTAAAACAGCCGGAAATAAATGTTTCATAATCATGATCGTATCAAATTATAATTGAACTAACTTTTTATTAATTTATCCAGTATATCAGCCGTTGCAGTTGCTCCAATACGCGTGCAACCCAATTCTTTAACTTCGATGGCTCTTTCAAGTGTGCGTATTCCTCCGGCAGCTTTCAACCGGATCTCAGGTCTGGTGTATTTTCTCATAAGAATCAGATCATGATCTTCGGCACCACCTGTCCCGTAACCTGTGGAAGTTTTCACCCAGTCTACCCCAATTTCATTGCACAGTACACATGCCTTTATTTTTTCATCATCGGTAAGATAGCAGTTTTCGAAGATCACTTTTATTTTGACATTTCTATGATGTGAGTATGATGTGATGAGTTTTAATTCTTCTTTTACATAATCGTACTTCCCCGATTTCAGCTTGCCGAAATGCAAAACCACATCCAATTCCATGGCTCCGTTTTCAATAGCATCTTTTGTTTCTTCCATTTTCGCTACTGTTGTAGTGCTCCCATGCGGAAAGCCTATCACTGTACCAACAATTACACTACTTTTTTTTAAAATTTTGCAGGCCAGGCTTACATCCCCCGGCCGGACACATACTGATGCCACATGATACCGATCTGCCAGTTCACATCCTTTCACGATTTCCTCATCAGTAAGAAAAGGTTTCAAGAGTGAATGGTCGATCATTTTTGCTATGTCATCGTATTTGTATATCATGATTTTATGGTTTGGATTGAAACACTAAATTACAAATTAATGAAACTCACCGCTGCAAGCAGACGGAGTATCTTCATTTGTTTTTTATCAAAACTGCCTCAGGAGGCGGGGTATCTACCCTCGCTCCCGCTTCCGGCGGCATTGCCTGCCTTGCCGGTTCACCAGCCTGTGGCTGGCAGGCAGGTTCGACCAGAAAATTTCATTCCGCAAAACTCATGAAATTTAAGTCTCACGAATAAAAGGATCATCTGAAAGAACAAACTTATCTTACTTGTCCGGTTTCTCCTTCACCATAATAAGAATCGTTACAGCCATGACAACGGCAATGCCGGCTCCTCCAAGAAATGTTAAGGTAAACCCGCCCAAACCAAAAACAATCCCCATAAATACAGGTGCAATGGTCTGCCCTGTACGCAATACCATGCTATTCACCGACATAAATACCGCACGTTCCTGAATGGGAGCGAAACCTAAAAGCATAGTCTGAATGGTTGGAATAAACAATCCATGTCCGATCCCAAAAAACAACAAAGGCAGAATAAGCATATGAAATGACCAGGCAACCGAGATAAGAATCATTGAAATGCCATAGAAAGATACACTACCGATCAGAACAACACGACTCCTGAATCGTCTGGTTATTCTTCCCAGTTGCGAGGAAGTCAGAGCAGTTGTAAAAGACATCAGTGACATGGTTATCCCGATAACGAAGGAATTCGCTCCCATTCTATCCTTAAGCATTAAAGGAAAAAATGTAATGAAAGCTCCGTAAATAAGGAAAAAAACAAGCACATTCAGTATAAGTAAACCCCATACTGTTTTTTGATTTATCTTTCTCCATGTATTCCTGAGGTATTCAAAAAAATGGGCATTGTTCCGCGTTTCCGGATTCTTTAATTTAAGTGCAATTAAAATAGTCAGAGGAATTGCCAGCAAAGGAAGAATGAACGGATAATTCCATCCTGCCATGGCAAGACCCCCTCCAATAGCCGGATAAGCAGCTGTTCCTATACTCAGCACACTGGCATTAAACCCCATGGCCTCGGCACGACGATTACCCGAATACAAATCACCAATAAGCGTGACATTTAGTGAGCCCAGAGAAGAAGCTCCAACACCCTGAAAAAAACGTAATAACAGCAGGGTTTCATATGTTTTGGTGAACATGCATAAAAAACCTGCCACGCTAAACAACAGCATAGAAGGAATAAGAATATTCTTTCTGCCCAGCCTGTCGGCCAGAATACCCATAAACGGGGCGAGAAAAACGCCTGGTAAAGTAAATACAGTTATGAGCAATCCTACCTGTTTTTTTGTGATCTGGAAAAACTCAATGATTTTTGGAAATGCCGGGGCAAGACTTGCCACACCCATTACAGCAAAAAGTGTGACCAGAAATATAAGCTGGAGATTGGTATCCTTTATCACCGATCTTTCCGGTTTTTCCTTTTCCATTTGCCTGAAAAATTATTTTTGCGTTTTTCTTCTGTAAATGCAATGCTCGTCATCGCATAAAGAACAGCTGTATCCACGAAATTTTACGTCCTTTCCAATGCCAATCAGTCCGCTTACGGATTTTATCGGATTCATAAGCGCAGAAGACGTAAGGGAAATTCCACAGCAATTATCAGGAAAAAAACAAAACAGTTTAAATTGTTCTTTTACATTCCATTTACAATATCCCGGACTAAACCGGTTTGTGATTTTCAATCGATCGTCTGTGGCCAGCTTTGCAATTTCCCGGTGTACGAATTCTGCTGCTGATTCTGCAGCTTCAGAGCCCGAGAGATTTACTATATATCCTTCCAGGTTATCTCCTTTGTGGAACAACTCTTTCGAATACAACTCCACCTTACTTCCAATCGTGCATAGAAACAATGCTATGTACTCGGCATTCTTTATCTGCGAGAAAATAATCCTGCCGACTTCCAGGCTTTCATTTTCCAGATGAATGGTTCCTGTTTCCCTGTTCGTCCCGCATATCTTCTTAACAATGAATCCGGCTCGCGGCTTTACCAGAGAAGCCGCTGTTTTAATGTTTTCCCTGACAAGTTTATCAAAATGAGATTCTAATTTCTTGTTCTCATATCCGAGAAGGCGTATAACTTCCCTTTTATTGATCTTTATAACATCAGGAGGTATCTGAACTATTTGAAAGGAATTAAACTTCAAGATTCAGGTATATTTTTTATACAGATCACTAAGCAGTTTGGCATTGATATCATACCCCATGGCAATCAGTTCGGTTTGCTGCTGATCCGAATGAATAGGTTTTAATTCATATGTGCCAAATGATGATTGAACAGCATATACTTCAGTACTCTTAGTAAAAATATATCCTTTAATCCTGATTGTTATTTTTGCTGCCGCATCCAGAAATGATTTAAGGTATTCCTTATCAAACGCTCTTGTGGTACGTAAAACAGCCGACTGAATATCAGGCCTTCCGGAAGATTTTGGCATCATTTCGGTTTTCAATACTTTCATCCCTTCCGTATCGGTGACAGGAGCTAAAATATCATTCAAAGGAACATTACAGAAAGAAGTACTATATATTTTTGCAAAGGGATTGTATTTTTTCAATGTATTTATCAGCTCCTCTGTCTGTTCTATCAGATCGGTCTTATTTAAAATCATTTTATCTGCAATTCGTATCTGATGCTCTACACGCTTTTGCATTCTGCTTATTTTCTTGAAGTTCAATGCATCGACTATGCATACAGAACCCGAAAAAAGCACTTTATCTTTAAGTTTTTCAGAAGTAAGTATTTCCCCAATAGCAATCGGATCAGATAAGCCTGATGCTTCAATAAAAAGAATATCAGGCTGATACTGAGTAATGAACTGTTCAAGTGAACTCAGAAAATCAGACAGGAGGCACACACAAAATGCTGATCCATTATTTATTTCAAGGAGATCGAATTTCTGATCTACGGTACGTATAAGTTCTTTTCCATCCAGGTTTGCCGGGGCAAATTCATTCTGAATTACACCGATTTTTTTCTTCCCGTTATAAAACCTGATCGCCTGGGTAAGAAAAGTAGTTTTGCCGCTTCCCAGGAACCCGGTTATCAAAAATACAGAAGTAATCTTCACAACAATTCTTACTTGTTATTTTTCCTTACAATTTCGGCAATTTGCCTTATATGTTCCGGAGTTGTACCACAACATCCCCCGATAATATTTGCCCCAGCATCAATAAGAGCCTTTACAAACCCTGCCATTTGATCGGGTGTCTCCGGAAAAAGAGTTACACCGTCTTTATAAACTGGCATTCCTGCATTGGCATGAATTAATACCGGAGTGGAAGAATCAGCATCTCTTATGATCTTGACAATTTCAATCATACGTTCAATACCGTTTCCACAATTTGCACCAATGATCGAAGCTCCGGCTTCAATAATTTCCGGTATCATTTGTTGCGGAGTTACTCCCATCATGGTATGATATTCTCCTTCTGAAGATTTTTCAAAAGTCATGGTGCAAATGATCTCGCAGGATGTATTTTCTTTCGCAGCCTTCACAGCTGTTCGGGCTTCATCTATATCAGACATGGTTTCAACAACAATTGCATCTGCTCCGCCATCTGCAAGAGCAACAGCCTGTTCTTTAAATGCCTCATACCATTCTTCGATGGTTATATCTCCCATCATTAATAATTTTCCTGTTGGTCCCACCGACCCCAGCACGTGTTTATCTGATCCGGCAGCTTTCCTTGAAATTTGTGCTGCTGCCCTGTTTAGTTCCGCAACCCGCCCCCCAAGTCCAAAATGTTCCAGCTTATACCTGCTTCCACCGAAGCTGTTTGTCAGGATCATATCAGAACCTGCATCTATATAGCTTTTAGCAATATCATACACATCATCGGAATGTTCAATATTCCATAACTCGGGACATTCTCCGCCTTTAAGTCCTTTTTTATGCAAAAAGGTTCCCCAGGCTCCATCCGAAACCAGAATTTTCCCGTTTTTAATTTCTGATGCAATTGTATTCATGGTAAATCTTATTTTTACAAATCAATGTTGATAAAGCTTGTTGCCTTTTGTCCGGAACAAAATTAGTCCAATTCTTTGATCCATTCCCTGATTATTTCGACTTTCGGGATTTCTCCCTGGGATTTCAGTTTATAATCTGCAATAACAATTGCCGGAGTAACAGAAACACCGAAAGATAAGTGCATTTCTTCATCGGTTGTATATTTTACTTCCAGTTCACGACCTGTTTCTTTTATTGCAAGATTTATGTTTTCTTTGATCTGTTCAAATTCTTTTTGTGATTTTCCTATCACATAAATTCTTGCTCTTTTTGAAGATATTTTTAAGCGCAATTTTTCATTGATCCTTTTCTGAATTGCATTGATCAGCTCATTTTTAGGTGGAATTTTAGATACAAAAGTTATCTTTCCGTCAATGCATATGGTAGGAATGTTTTTCACCATCAGGGAGTTCATAAATGTAACTGAGTCCATTTCTTTAATGGCATGCTCCCTCCATTCGACAATTCCTTCAAAATGTGGGGCTATCTGCTTTACGGCTTCCACCATGTACTGACAGGGAGCACAAGATTCAGAATCCAGAGTAATAACATCAACAATAACTTTATCCGTAAGACCATAATCCTTCATATTCAGTAATTCCCTTAAATTTTCCTGTTTCTCAAGAGTTCTTACCACATCCTGCTGATAAGGATCGTGGAGCAGGTTCGTTACTGCTATCAGGTTTTCCTGTGGAGTATTCATAGGCAGATCGCATCCGGGAGCAAGGATATACCCTTTTTTCCCTCCACGGTCCATACATTCTATTACCTCCTGATGTACATCGTCAACAGATCCCATAAGCAATACAACTGTTAGCTTCATATTTCCTCCGAAACTGATTTTATTTTTCAGGGCTATGTCACGCACGTATTCAAGAGGAATGTTTTCATCAATAGACACATTATCAGGTTTGCATGTACACATGAGTTCAATGTTATGCTGAGCATGACCGCAAACAAAGAAGGAACTCAGGGCTTTTTTACTCCTGATCAGCTCAAACACTTCTGTTTCCGGCTTACTAATAAAGGTTTCAAACGAAGAAGTATCTATCTGAGAAGTCATTGGATCAACGACTGCAATCACATCACATCCCGCATCAATATAATAGCCTGCCATTGCTTTAGCCACTTCTTTGGTGAATTCCAGCAATTCATTTATTTCATCGGGCGATTCATACATTTTCAGAAAAATATCCGTTCCCAGCAAATGCAGTGCCAGTGTAAAAGGACCGGTAATCAGGCCGTATAATGCGATATCCGGATAATTTTTTCGTATTGTCGCAGCAACTTCCAATACCACCGGAATCCGGGCATCGCTTTGTGAAGGTATCTTCAAATCAGAAATGGATTTTTCAGACAGAATATGAGAAATTACGGCGGGAGGATTATTGTCTGCCCACTGCAATCTGCAACCCAGTGCTTCGGCTTCAATTTGCAGGTCGAAGGCCACAGGCATGCCGTCCGGTTTGTATAGTTCAATTGCTTTACTCAATCCCCGGATCATCAGATCAGAAGATTTCAAATATTCATCTGCTTTCTTTTTAATCAGATTTCCTCCATGACAACCAACAAACGGTATCCATGGAATACGCTCAGGTTCTTTCAGAGCAAATGCTTCCTTAATTAATTCTTTCCCTGTCATTGAATTGAAAATTCTGCTTAGTTCACTTGTCCATTTAAAAATTTAACTGCACCCTGGGGATCAGGGGAATAAAAATCAGCACCGATCTTATTCCTGAAATTATCATTCACCGGTGCACCTCCAATTAATATTTTATTGCCCGGCTTCTGATTTTTAATTTCCGTAACGATCTCCTGCATATTTTGCATGGTGGTCGTTAGCAGGGCTGAAAGACCAACTGCAGCTTCAGGATGCTCTTCCAGAGCTGCTATAATTTTCTGCACACTCACATCAACTCCCAGATCGATGACTTTCCAGCCCGAGCCTTCAATAGCCATTTTAACAAGATTTTTACCAATATCATGTAGATCCCCCTTTACAGTAGCCAAAATGACCTCACCTTTGTGTTGGATTGCTCCACTTTGAAAATATGGTTTTAAATGTTCAATTGCTGCATTCATAGCCTTTGCAGCCATTAACATCTGCGGAATAAAGATCTTTTTTTCTGAAAATTTCTGTCCTACACGATCCATACCTGTCACAAGAGCCTGTTTCAAAATAGTATCGGCATCAATTCCTTGTTCCAGTGCTGCTTTTGTTAGTTCATCCGCTCCATCCTGACCTTTCAGATCGGGAGGAAAAGGAGAAGTTTTGTCTACCTTGCCGAATTCTACACATGTTGTTATTTTTTCCAGTATCTCATCCATGCTTTTTTTTCCTAAATATAGCAATATGATTCTTTATTGCTAAATAATTAACGTGAGTTCGATATAAGAAATGAGTATCTTCCTTGAATATGCAATGTCTTCGTGGCGCACACAAAATTGTCTCTTTGAAATATCTTAGCAGATGCGCCATTCTTAATTTATGACTATTACCCATGACTATGCCTGCCAGTCCGGCAGGCTGGCCATGGGTTGAATTATTTTTGCCCGTCAGGCAAAACAAAACAACACGAAAGGCTGAAAGCCTTTATTAATTCAGCCTGGTGCATCGCACCAGGTCTTTAGAAGTAACAATAAAATTGTCGCATCTG
>JAFGQO010000186.1 GCA_016935615.1 Bacteroidales bacterium | reverse complement strand
ATGCCTGGAGAAGAGGAGAAATATTTTTAATGGATTAATTCAAAAGGAATTGAAGAAGTCAAATCAATATTTGATCGGTATGCATTCCATTGCTGAAGCTATACATACCGGCAAAGAGATCAATAAAGTGTTTATAAAAAAAGGTCTTCAGGGACAGCAATTTTCGGAGCTTTTTAAAATTATCAGACAAAAAAATATTCCATTTCAATATGTTCCCTCAGAGAAATTAAACCGGATCAATCCGGGCAACCAGGGAATAATAGCTGTTCTTTCATTGATTGAATATAAAAATCTGGATGAAATAGTACAAAGGACTTTTGAAAAAGGGGATGATCCCTTCATCATTGTTCTTGATCAGATCACAGATGTAAGGAATTTTGGGGCTATCTCGCGTACTGCAGAATGTGCAGGTGCCCATGCAATTGTTATTCCCTCAAAAGGATCGGTAAGCATAACATCTGATGCAATTAAATCATCAGCAGGTGCACTGAACCGTATAGCTATTTGTCGGGTGTCTGATCTTGTAAGAACAGTTCAAATGCTTCGTGAACGCGGATTAATTGCAATTGCTGCTACGGAAAAAACAGAAAAACCTTATTATTCTGTTGATTTAACCGGACCTGTCGCATTAATTCTGGGATCAGAAGAAAATGGAATTCACCATAATCTGTTGAAAATAGTGGATTCAATGGTCAGGATCCCTCTGTTGGGTTCCATTGAATCTCTTAATGTAAGCGTTGCATTCGGCATCATTGCTTTTGAAATTATCCGTCAGCGCAGAGATGACAGATGACACATAGCTAACCGTTATATTCTAAAAACGATTCTGATTTCCGGTTTTTTTCTTACTCTTTTTTTGTATTTTTGGTATTGCAAAAATTGGAGTTATGGCTGAAAAAACTTATTGGGATGAGAAATGGAAACTCGTCCATTTTAAAGGTATTCACCCGGATGAAAAATACGAAGTATCGAATTATGGGCGAATAAGACGTTTTGATAATAAATCTTCAGGGTGGAAGATGAATAAACCTGCTAACGTCAATGGATATGCCTATTATTCTTTCAGAATTGATTCTGACAAAGGGAAGAAGAGCCGGGTAACAAAAAGCATTCATCGTTTGGTTGCTGAATTGTTTCTTGGAAAACCGAAGAAGGATTACAACAATGTGATTCACCTAGATTTTGATAAATGGAACAATCACATAAACAACCTGAAATGGGTTACTAAGAAAGAAATGTTTGAGCACAGCAGGAAGAGCCCAAGAACAAAACTTGCTATTGAAAGACGCAAAGGAGAAGTTACAAATTCCAAGCTGACCGAAACAGACGTAATGCGATTAAAGAAAAAACTGAAGAGAGGCAAAAATCCCTTGTATAAGATTGCCAGGGAATTTGGAATTACTCATACTCAATTGAACAGAATCAGAAGAGGAGAGAATTGGGGACATATTAAAATTGATTGAGCAAGTGGAGGGAAAAACATTTAGTTCATTTCCTTTAGTCTTTTGCGAAGTGCTTCAACTTCATGCGTAAGTTCTTCTTCACGGCGTGATGATTGTTCCTGCGTTGCCCTGAGTTCTTCCATATTTTGTCTCATTTCTTCTTCCTGCGATGACATTTCTTCGGCTTGCTGCTGAGATTGTTCAAGAAGGATTGATGTTTGGATATTGGCTTTCACAGATGATATGGTGGCGGCAATACTTTCTCCTATCCTTTCTATTAGTTCTATTTCAAAGTCTCGATATTCATTGAAAGATGCAATTTCTAAAATACCAAAAATATTGTCGTTATATGCCAGCGGGATTAAAAGTAAGCATGTAGGGTTATTGTCTCCCAGACCGGAGGTTATTTTAATATAGTCCTGCGGTATTTCTGTAAGATAAATTTTTTCCTGTTCCTGGTAGCATCTTCCAACAAGTCCTTCTCCGACTTCTATTCTTTTTTTAAGGAACTTTTGACGATCGTAAGCATAACAGGCAGTCATTTCAAGAAAAGGATTGTCTTTGTCATTGTCATTCACAATAAAAATGCCTCCCTGGTTGGAATTCGTATACCTGACCATATTGGAAATAACTTCATAAGAAAGAGTCTCCATATTGTCATTGTATTTTCTCAGAATATCACTGAACAGGGCAACACCTTGCGATGACCAGTTCCTTTGCTGGTTTTCTTCCTGTCTTTTTTCCTCTTCTTCTTTTGCTTTTTTTAATTCCTCGCGCATTTCAATCAGTGAGTGTCCTAAAGTATCTTCATCACTAAGGGGTTTAAACTCATGATCAAAATTACCTTTCCCGATCGCAACGGTAAAATCTGAAATATCTTTTAATGTCTGGACAACAAGGTTGAGCGCCTTAGACATTTGTCCTACTTCATCATTTCCCTCTTTCAATTTACCTTTGGGTAAAATACCCTTACTCATTTGAAGAAGTATATTCTTTGTTTTGTTAATAGGACTGGCCAGTGAACGTATTGTAATTATGCCGATAATGATGGAGGCAAGTATTAATCCGATGGACATGATAAAAATAAATTTTCTGAAACGTGCAAACTGATTCACCATTTCAATACGTCCTGAATTTACCAGCTCTTCCTGCTGGGCCCGGAGGTCGCCTATCTTATTAAGAATTTGTTCTGTAAGAGTCATAACTTCACCACCATCTTCTGTCATTGGTGTTACTTCAAACACAACAAATGGATCATCATAACTTTCAAACGTACTCAACTGACTCATAATGTATTGATGCTTGGGGAAAAGAGTATCCTTTATTGTTGTGTTTATTTCCTGGAACAAAGACTGCAGTTCTTCTGAATTCCACATTTTACTCAGTGTCGATAAAGTATCTATAAGTGCCGGATAGTCAGTGGAGTGTAACTGTTTTAATTTTAATTTATCCGGTGTATCAGCAATTTTATCAATATGAACCCAGGATTTAATGAGCATACGTGAATCGCTGATCTGAGTGTACATTTTGTTTATTAGTTCAAGAGAAGGAGTGAAGACATTGGAAATGGTTTCATTTACATTCTGGCTTTTTTGTAAAGAATTACTCATGAAAATACCGTTCAGGAAAACAGCGATGGTTACCAGCCCAAAACCTAAAGCAATTTTTGCAGCAATATTAAGTCTCATATTCTAATTTCTGTTTGAACGAATAAAAGTATTCCTAAGATAATAAAAAAACAATAATAGCAGTGAAAATAAGTTCCCCGATAATTTTAAAATAAAGAATTCAAAGGATTGAATGCAAGTCTGATTCGTTGCATAGCCGTTTTTAGTATGCTATTCGGGCATCCTATATTCATTCTTTGAAATCCTTTACCATTCAAACCGAACAGGAGCCCATCACTTAATCCCAATCCGGCTTTTTTCTGCATATAGACAGCAAGTTGCTCAGGGGGGATATCTTTTTTTCGAAAGTCAAGCCATAACAGGAATGTGGCTTCGGGCTTTATGAGTGATATGTCAGCCAGTTCATTGTTGATAAATTCTTCTGCATAACGGATGTTATACATAAGATAATGAATCAGCTGGTCAAGCCATTCTTCGCCATATTGATAAGCTGCTTCCAGCGCGACGTCACCAAAAATATTTCCCATGGAAAGATGCAACTTTTCCGTCATGCTATTTAGTTTCTGAAATAAGCCTTTGTTGGATGCAATGAAATACGAAGTTGATAAACCTGCTATATTAAAAGTTTTGCTGGGAGCCATTAAAGTTATCACCTGATTGCTGATTTCATCTGATAACATTGCTGTCGGAATATGTTTGTTAGGCTTAAATACAATGTCAGCATGTATTTCATCACTTACTATTAATACTTTTTTCTTCAAACACAGAGAGACAAGTTCCTGCAGTTCCTTTTTGTGCCACACGTTTCCTGTCGGATTATGCGGACTGCATAAAATAAGCATTTTGGTTTTGTCATCTATCTGGTCTTTCAGATGCTGCAGGTCCATACAATACCTGTTCCCATTAATTTTCAGGGGATTAATTATCAATTTGCGATGATGATCCCTGACAGCCGAAAAAAAAGGGAAATATACAGGTGTCTGTACAATAATTTTATCACCCGGCGAAGTAAATGCGAGTACAGCAAGATTAAGGGCAGGAACAACACCCGGAGTAAAACCTATCCACTCTTTTTTTACTTTCCAGCCATGACGTTTGTAAATCCAGTTTATAATGGATTCATAAATTGTGTCTCTGTGGAATGAATAGCCAAAAATTTCATGCGAAAGTCTTCTTTGAATAGCTTCTGTGATGCAAGCAGGCACTTTAAAATCCATATCGGCAACCCACATTGGAAGAATATCACTGCTGTTAAAGTATTTGCTTTTCAGATCATATTTAAGGCATGAAGTGTTTTCTCTGTTAATGATCTTGTCAAAATTGTAATTCATTCTTATAAAATTTCTAAAAAAGCGAAAATAGATAAAACTGTCTATATCTGTCTACAAATCTGATAATTCAGAATGATTTATACAAAAAAACCGAATGTGACAAAAAAGAGAATAAGGGTATACAAATAATTATGTGTGATAGAGGAAAACAGGATTATAAATTAAAAATGCATACTATGAAAAAAATAATGTTGAGCTTATTGGCAATAGCATCAATGAATCTTACTTTTATTTCATGTGAAATGAAAGAGGAGAACACTCCTCCTGAATTGCCACCTTATGAATCTATGGCTATTGACTTCAGTAAATTTAAAGTGGATGAATCGTCAGATTCAAAAGCAGTCATGAAATCAACTGCTGAAGAGACCATGGAAAACTGGGAATTTGCGGCCGGCAATATCGGTTTCTGGAATCTGCTGTTGACAGGAACCCTGGCTGTTCCCGTGGCTGCATTTTATCATTCTTTTTCACATCAGCCGGTTTTTCTGGGAGATGCAACCTGGCAGTGGACATATAATGTTACAGGGTTTACGAGCACTTATACTGCACGTTTGCTTGGTATTGTGAGATCAAATGATGTAAAATGGGAAATGCATATTTCCAAAGAAGGAGTCGGGGGTTATGGTGAATTCCTTTGGTACGAAGGTATGTCAGACCTGGATGGTAACGGAGGACAATGGATTCTTTATCATAGTTATGAATTCCAGGAAGAGGTATTGCAGATTGACTGGGAAAGAACCGGTAATGTGGTAGGGGATATCCGGTATTCATTTGTAAGGGAGCTAAAAAATAACAGGGAAATGGAACCATTTAATGGAAGTTATCTTGAAGCCGGACTCCTTGAAGGCGATCTGAATGCATATTACAATGTACATTTTCATGAGGCTTTATTCATTAAAGATTTTGTAGATGTGATGATCGAATGGAGTACTTATGAGTATTATGGCCGCGTGAAAGCCGATTATAAATTTGGTGATGAAAACTGGCATTGCTGGGATAGCTATGGCTATGATACAGAGTGTGACTAATTCTCTTGAAATAACCAGAATTCAAGGGGCTGTCCAAAAAGTTATAAATTTAAGAAAATGCCACAAAGACCCTAAGTCTTCAAGAATCACAAAATATTGATTATTAGAACATTATTACTTTGTGGATCTTTGTGTTTTAGTGATTTAGTGGTATGAAATTAACCTTTTGGACAGCCCCTTTGTTTACAAACCAAATCTGTACGATAGTTTTATCATAAATATATCCTTTGGGTATGTTTCAAGGAATAATGTTTTTATATCTTTCCACAGATCAAAATTGCCAAAATTAAAAGATTCCGTTCTGCTCTGTGACCATACCAGATACACGGTTGAGCCAGGTAAATATTCCCAGCGAATTACCAGGTTCGAGTTAAAGTCGAACACATTGAAATTGGGTTGGTCAAATCTGATATCAATTTGCCCGTTAAGGGTTTCATCAATCTCATAGATCTCATTCTCTGCATCGTAATATACCTGCTCGTCAGTATACTGAATGTATCTGTCATTGAAATTCTCCGCCTTTGAATCAGTTATTCTTTTAAAATCTGAATAATTTCCGGCTGAAATAAATGGCATTCCATAAAACTGAATGGTAAAGTCGGGCGTGATGTTATAATTAATACGAAGAGTCAGATGAAATGTTGATTGATGTATTTTCCCTCTCAGATACATAGAATCATCCAATGAATCCGGCAGGGCGATCCAGTCCATTTCTTCGTATCGTTCACTGTAGCCCGGTGTAAGGGATAAATTTAAAGCGTCTGACAACTGCCACCTTACCCCGCAACTGAAATTGTGGCTAACAGAAGTATTGTAATCGCGGAAATAGGATACATAGCTGGCAGAAAACTGTACTTTTTTCCGATAATCCGTATCCAGGTAAATCCATGGATTCCAGCCACCATCATACAGCAATGCAGGTCCGCCGCGCAGCGTTTCTGTTGAGATGGATCTGCCATCTCTGGACAAACCTCCTCCCATAGCCCAATAATTCTTAAATACCCAATATGCATTAAAATTCCCTCCAAAGTATCTTTTCTCCCAGCCAAATGTCTCGGCAAACCATTGATTTAAATTCAGGTTAAAACTTCTAAAAATGAAAAACGGTTCCCGCTGCCTGAATCCTACCCAGAAAATCTGTTGGATTTCATCATTTTGTCGCAGATACCCAATATCGTTTGAGTTATATCCCGGTGATCTCCACGTTATCCATACCGTATACATCCATTTGCCATTTCCTGCTTTGCCCTGTTCAATTGTACCGGCAATTCCATTCAGAGAAGTTCGTGTTGAATCTGCCTGTATATGTTTGGCATCTGTTCTCTGGTAGAAATGAGGAGATGCAGTTTGTGTTTCATAGATGGCGTTTCGCGTTCCGTATACCCTGCTGAAAGCTGTGTTAAAATTGAAATAATATGTTTTGTTTTTCCACTGATGAGTAAAATCAATTCCTCCTGTATATGCTGCTTTATGCATATTATCCTGAAGATAAGATTCAGTCAGATCCCGATTTGTTGCAGTAAACATGGTACCAATTCGTGTATTTGAATTATTCATATCTTTTTGGACTCGCGCAGCAAAATAATTTGTCAGAGGTTCCACAACGATCTTTCTTCTTTCCCCATTGTAATCAATTTCTGAAATTTCCTTTTGTGTTGCACTTTCCATAATGCCTGCAGACCATCCTTTTTTGGTTTTCCCGGTGATTTTAAATGCTCCCAGTATCGTTGTGTTCCGAGGGCGTTTTTCGTATTCTTCATCATCAACCAGATCCGGATAATAGGAAGGAGATTTCCCAATTCTTCGTGAATAAAACAGATTATCATAAGAGAGAGGACCATCACCTGGTGTAAGTCTGAAATTCAGAATATTTTTCCCCTCGATAAAAAATGGGCGTTTTTCTTCAAATTTTGTTTCATAAGTACTAAGATTCACTTCTGACGGATCAGCTTCTACCTGACCAAAATCAGGATTGACTGTAAAATCGAGGATAAAATCATTTGTAAGTCCCCATTTACCATCAAGTCCAATGTTTCCCCAATATTCTTTTCCGCTGGCGTAAGGATTTTCGGGATCGTACTGATAACTTGAATAGCTGCCTGCCACATAAGGTATGATATCACGTTGTTTTTTAGGGTCAATATCCTGAATTCCATGCAATTCTCCGAAGAATGAAACCCAGCCCGGAGCAGTGGAAGAAACATATTGCCACAATGTTGTTTCCTGCTTTCTGAATAAAATACGACCAACCTGTAATCCCCAGGTATAGTGATCCTGTTTGCCAAATCTTAACTGAGAGAATGGAATCTTAAATTCTGCATTCCATCCGCGATCATCAACAATTGTTTTACAATACCAGACCGGATCCCAACTGTTGTCAGAATCTCCTCCGTCAATTACGATCTCATCATTTTTTATCCCCGAGGCACTGACAGCAAAGGTAAATCCTGTTCTCAGGTCATGATAACTATCAATACAAACACCAACTATATCCCCGTCGGATTCGTCCCGGCGCGACATACGTTTTACGATGCTGTCGGGGGATGAGTCGAAACATTGAATGGCGAAATAGATGTTGTCATCATCGTAAATTACTTTGAACCTTGTATGCTCTGTGGCAGGTTGTTTTGCATAGGGTTCCTGTTGTGTAAAATTGCCGTTCCATTCCACACAATTCCATGCATCATCGTCAATGATTCCGTCTATACGTGGTGTTTCACCAATGTACTTTTCAGTTGTATAAACTCTTAATTGAGCAATACCATCAACAAAGGCATACAATAAAAAGATACATAGAATGAATAACCTATGCATAACGGTTTTGGTTTTATGACTGCAATATAATTGAATATTTCTACATTAGAAAACAGTGAAAAAACAAAAGATCTTAAAATTGAAACGGTATAAAAAGTTATCTGTTTTGTTGGTATAAGTTTTTGAATTGTTAATTTTAAAATCCTGAATCTTCTAACAATTAAAAACCTGAAATTATGATTATCGCCATTATTATCGCAGCGGTTGTGTTTCTGATCATTGTTGGTCTTTACAATTCGTTAGTTCGCAAGAAAAACGACGCGGAGAATGCATTTGCCACTATTGATGTCATGTTGAAGAAGAGGTATGATCTTATTCCTAACCTTGTTACTACAGTAAAAGAATATATGAAACATGAGCACAATACATTATCTGAAATTACCGATATGCGTTCAAAGGCTGTTCAGGGTGGACTTTCAGAGGATGAACGTGTTGCTCTGGACAATAAAATTTCAAAACATATGGCAGGCATTATGGTAGCAGTTGAAAACTATCCCGACCTGAAAGCAAACCAGAATTTTCTCCAGCTACAGGCTGCCTGGAATGAAATTGAGGAACAGATATCAGCAGCCCGCCGGACTTTTAATGCTGCGATTACATCTTTTAATAATGCCGTGGAAACATTTCCTTCCAATATAATGGCAAATATTATGGGATATAAGAGAAAACAATTGTTTGAAATTCCTGAAGTTGAAAAGCAAAATATAAGCGCACGGGATCTTTTTAATTCATAATCTATGGAAGAAACTCATGCATTCAGGCAATACTATGAAAAGAACCTGCTGCCTGATTTAAAGGTGTTGGACAGGGAACGGAAAAAGGTCGATCGACGGGTAACAATCATAGGGTTGTCAGCTGTTCTTGCAATATTCATGGAATCGAGATTTATCAATCTGGAGACAAAGGAAGTCATGATGTTCATTCAAATTGGTACAGCAATAATCGCATTTGTTTTTATTAGTCTTGCAGGAAAGGAATATCGCAAAAAATTCAAGGAAAAAATCATCTCCAGGATTGTATTATTTATTGATGAAAATCTTGCTTACAAGCATGACGGAAAAGTACCGAGATCGGAATTCACTGGCAGCAATATTTTTCAGCACAGGTGTGATGTTTATCATGGGGAAGATCATGTGCAGGGCAAAATTGGAAAAACACAGATAGAATTTTCAGAAATAATAGCTCAGTACAAGCAAACAACAGGATCGGGATCTAAAAGAAATACCAGGTATGTAACCTTTTTTAAAGGAATATTTTTCATTGCTGATTTTAACAAACATTTTACTGCAAGAACGATTGTACTTCCCGACTTTTCTGAGAAGACTTTTGGAAAGATCGGACAGAAATTGCAGTCATTGAATTTTACACGAGGAAAACTTATCAAACTGGAAAATCCTGAATTTGAGAAAGAATTTGTTGTATATGGGGAAGATCAGGTTGAAGCCCGTTACATACTATCCCCTTCTCTTATGGAGCGAATTCTGAACTTTAAAAAGAAATGGAATTCAAAGGTCTATCTCTCGTTCTGCAATTCAAAAGTGTATATTGCTATCTGGCTGAATAAGAATTTATTTGAAACAAGATTGTTCAAATCAATAGTAGATTATACTTTTATTGAAAAAAATGTGCAATACTTACTGTTGCTGACAGGAATAGTTAATGATCTGAATCTGAATACCAGAATCTGGAGTAAAAAATGACCAATTCAGGTAATTTGGAGTTATAGGGTCGGATCTGCTATTTCCAGGTACCTGAATTCACTTCTGAATAATGATTCTTCAAATATTTCAGCTGTTTCAACACTGTCATCATCACCTTCTTCATAATGCCAGTTTATAAATATCTTATGTACGTTGTGGTTTGCATCAAGATGTTTGAACAGATCCATTATTTTTTTTGAAGAGGCAGTGTTAAAATATTCAAGAGTTACATCCAATACAACGCAACTGGTTTCAAGCTCAGAAACAAAAGAGATCAGCGGGTCATAAAACATACCAACATTCTCGGGGAATGACCTTCCTTCCATTTTGAGATTGCCGTCAGGATTAAACTCAATCAGGGGAGTATGACTCGAAGAATCAATTTGAATAGCCTTCATAATAACAATGGTTATTTCTTCTTATTGTTACGATGACTATTAAACAGAGTTGATCTCAATTGATTAAGTAAGGAAATTAGGTGATATTCGTCATCATTTTATTGGTAAAGATCACATTGAATTTTATTGGATTTCTGGCGAAACAGGCTCCGATTCATAGTATATATGAATCAGATTATCAATGAGTTGTAAAATATAATGATGCATTGAAATGCAGTTACAGATCTTCCGCAGCGCAGGCATACAAACCAAAATAGGCACCAACGAATCCTCCTGCCTTATGTGTACTTAAAATTGTAGCGTCTGCATCTTCCATAACCAATATCCATTTATCAGGTTCTGTTGCATAGTAAAAATCGTAATATTTCCCGCGGGCATCGATTTTCAGGTATACGGCAGTATTTTCATTAATATTTGATTTTGATAGGGTAATTTCTTTCGGACCTTCTGAGCTGCCGGTTTCCAGAACAACACAAAGACTATCTGCAATATGTTTCAATCCAAGGAAATAATAATGCTTCTCGTTTTGGAACGCAACCATACCTGCTTTATCACCTTCGTTCTGTGGATTGTATTGAAGTGATGCTATAACAGAACAATAGTTATGTTGTTGGCGACGACCAACAAATGATGGTTGAGAAATGTCGTCAATAGCTTCATTTCTTGCCTTTATCATCAATTTACCATCTTCAAAATAATACCATTTTTCGCGTGGTGTCCTGATCATGTTATAGATCATGGCGAGAGATGTGTCAGCAAAATCATCGCGATATGTAAAATTTCCATTCAAAGGGATCATTGCTTTAGGTTGTTCTTGTAACATAGGTTTGGTATGAGAGTAGGGCACATGATTTTCTCCCGCAAGGATTGAAGGCCATCCGTTAATCCATGTTACTGGTAGCAGGAAAGTCTGACGTCCTGTGTTGTAGAAATCATCCTTGTATGGTGTACATGCGAGAAAAACGGCCCACCATTCTCCGTATTGGGTTTTGACAATATCTGCATGTCCGGTACAGGTAACAGGATGGGGCCTTTTTGGATCCAGATGGCGTTGAGTAAGGATTGGATTTTTGATCCATGGCAAATAAGGACCCTGAACATTTTCGCTTCGAAAGGCCACTTCCGAATGGTTAACACCGGTACCTCCTTCAGCAGCGATCAGGTAATAATAACCATTAGCCCTGAATAAGTGTGGCCCCTCAATCCAAACCGGTTTTTCCCTGATGTCAACTCCACCATTAACGATGATCTTTCTGGGGCCGATAAGTTTTAAGCTGTCTTTATTGAATTCCTGAAACCAGATTGCCCGGTGTCCGTCATACAGCGGTTCTCCGTCTGGAGAGCCGTTGTTTACCAGATAAGCTCGTCCGTCTTCATCAAAGAAAAGAGAAGGGTCGATACCATCGAAAGACAACACAGCCGGATCTGACCATGGTCCGGCAGGATCTTTTGCAGTAACAACAAAATTACCAATACCATCTACAACTGTGCAAACAATATAAAAAGTACCCTGATTGTAACTAATTGCCGGTGCAAATATTCCCCTTGATATTCCAAGATTATCCAGATTAAGTTGTGAAGGACGGTTAAGGACATGTCCTATTTGTGTCCAGTTGACGAGGTCTTCACTATGAAAAACCGGTATTCCCGGGTAGTAAGAAAAACTTGAATGAATCAGATAATAATCTTCTTTTACTCTTACAATGCTTGGATCCGGATAAAAACCTGCCAGCAAAGGGTTCAGGTATTCATCAGGTCCGGGTTCAAGGCTTTCATAAATAGGATCATAACCCTGATATTCAAACCAATCGAAAGCGGCATATCCCTCCGGAGGTGTTTTGTTTTCTTTTGTATTGCATGAGAATAGTAAGACTGTTGAAGAAATAAATAGGAAACAGAGTCGGATTATGATTCTCTTTTTCATAGGATTTCCAGTTTAATTATCCGAAAATAGTAAGAATATCCTCTTTAACAACTGTAAAGTGCAGATTTTTTTTTTCATAGTAATTGTTATATTTTCATAAAATGAAGAGGATATAAATTGCTTGTTTTCATTTGTCTTTGATTGAAAAAAAATACCATTTGAGAATTTAAGTTCAAGGCTGATTATATTAAATTAACAAACTGCTTTATGTTTCAAAATTCATACGTATGAAAAATCACTGCTTTCATTCTGTGCAAAAGTCATTACTGGCTTTCGTTAAGTTTATTATCACCGGGATCTTGTTGGGCATCTTATTATTTTGTCGGGCAGAACATAACTCAGGATTAAATGACACAGAGGATAAGGCAAGAACTTACCTGCAATTCTATAATCCGGCTTTGGAATTGCCCTTGCTATTTCATGATGTACAAATTTCAGGAATTTTTCCTGACTCAAAGACATTTCCTGATTGTCAGCCCAAAATCTCGCCTGATTCAATAGCTATATTTTATGAAGATCAAAAAGATCAGGAAGTTTTTGATCTCAAAAACTTTATTGACGACTTTTTTTCTTGTCCTGTTGATAGTATATCCAAAATAGACTTTTCTGTAGAGAAAAATATCGAATTTCATTTGCATTCATTGTGGAACTATCTGATCCATCAGGACCTTCACGATTCCACCATGAACAGTCTTTTGCCACTTGTTTTTCCGTATGTTGTTCCCGGAGGCCGTTTCAGAGAGATATACTACTGGGACAGTTACTTTACAATGGAAGGTTTGGCAGCTTCAGGCAGAATGGATCTTGTAAAGGATATGTTGAATAATTTTGTTTATCTGATCAATGAATGCGGACACATACCAAATGGCAATCGCTCCTATTACCTCAGTCGTTCGCAACCTCCGTTCTTTGCTGAAATGGTGAAATTGCTCATGCGGGAATCCAACGATGCGGAAGGCCTTAAATATCTGCCGGCACTGGTAAAGGAATATAAATTTTGGATGAATAGGGTCCCTTCTCGCAATTCCGGAAAAACCGTAGAGATTGATAACGTTCTTCTGAACCGATATTGGGATGAATATTCCGGCCCGCGACCTGAAGCCTATAGAAAAGATTATTTGCTTGCCCGGCAATTTCAGGCAGAAGAGCATGAGATGATTTACAGAAACATACGAACTGCTTGCGAATCAGGTTGGGACTTCAGCAGTCGTTGGTTTCGTGACGGCAAGTCGATAAAAACCATTTGTACAACAGAAATTATACCGGTTGATTTGAATTGTCTCCTGTACAATCTGGAATTGACCATTTCAAAACTCTATGCGTTAAAACAACTTTCAGACAGCTCAGAATGGTTTAATAATAAGGCATCTGAAAGAAAAGAATTGATTGGAAGGATCTTTTGGAACGAGGAAGAAAAATTTTATTTCGATTATGATATTCTTAAAGGTCAAAGAACAAATACATACTCACTGGCTGCGATCTTTCCTCTCTATTTTAAAATTGCGACAACATCTCAGGCGAAAGAGATTGCTAAAACAATAGAACTTGATTTTCTTTTTGATGGAGGTCTAATCACTACTTTAAGCACAACAGGCGAACAATGGGATGCGCCAAATGGATGGGCACCATTGCAATGGATTGCGGTTTGTGGACTGGAAAATTATGGTTACAAAGATCTGGCAAATAAAATAGCTTCCCGTTGGCTGGCATTGAACAATGCTGTGTATCAGAGGACCGGGAAAATGATGGAAAAGTATAATGTAATGGATCTGAAATTGCCTGCAGGTGGTGGTGAGTATCCGTTACAGGATGGATTTGGCTGGACCAATGGTGTGTATTTGGGATTGAGGAGGAAAGGATATGTACCTGAGAAATGGGTTGAATAGTTGAGTTTAGTGTTTTGAGTTTAGAGTTTGAGGTCAGAAGACCGAAGACAGAAGTCCGAAATTGGGTTGCCGGATACTTGTTGCTGGCAGGTTGTTAGAAAATGATTATTCGGGGAATCGATGAAAGCCAAACCACAGGGATTTGAAATCTTGTGACTTGCGACTAGAGACTTGAGACTATTTTTTCGCTACATTTATGGTCAGAATAAAACTTATGTCAGGGTTACGTGCCAAAAAAAGACTTGGTCAGCATTTTCTGACCGACAGAAACATCGCGTTAAAAACAGTTCAGAGTCTTCAAGACGGGAATTACAATACATTGTTGGAAGTCGGACCCGGGAAAGGAATCCTTACAGAGTATTTATTGAACCGGAAAGAAAAACATTTTTTTGCCATTGAAAAGGATGCTGATTTAGTGAGTTATCTCAATGAAAAATTTCCTGAGCATAAGAAGAGTATGATCCTGCATGATTTTCTGGAATATTCCTTTGAGAATCTGGTTGAACCAATCGCAATAATTGGCAATTTTCCGTATTTTATATCGAGCCAGATATTTTTTAAAATACTGGAAAACCGCAATAAAGTAAACCAGGTGATATGCATGATACAAAAAGAAGTCGCTGATCGTATAGCTTCGCCTGAAGGCAACAGGACTTATGGAATACTGAGTGTTCTTCTTCAGGCATACTATGATATTCATTCCCTGTTTACGGTTCATGAGCATTGTTTTTCTCCGGCTCCCAGGGTAAAATCCTCTGTTATCAGGCTTACAAGGAATTCTACAAGGGACTTGGATTGTGATACGGGATTGTTTTTTAAAATAGTGAAAGCCACTTTTAATCAGCGCAGGAAGATGATACGGAATTCGCTTAAAAGTATTTTTATAAATTTGCCCGATGAAAGTGATTTGCTAACAAACAGACCAGAGCAACTTTCTGTATATCAGTTTGCTGAATTAACGAAATTAATTCAGAAGTTGAATCCATAAAATCCATTCTCATGTCAGTACAACTTGAACTTACTCGTGAATTTATTGATAGGCTGAAAGAAGCGGTCAATAATAACGAAGAAGATACAGTATTCGAGCTTATTAAAGATCTTCATGCCGCAGATATTGCCGAGCTGTACGGTGGATTAAGCATTGATGAGGCAAAATACGTTTACTTGTTGCTTGATAGTGAAGTTGCTGCCGATGTTATTAAGGAGCTGGAAGAAGATGACAGGGAAAGCTTTCTGAAAGCATTACCCGGTGAAATTATAGCGAAACAGTTCATTAATAAAATGGATTCGGATGATGCTGCTGACGTTCTGGGGGATTTGCCTGATGAGAAAAAAGACGAAGTTCTTCAGAATATAGACGATGTGGAACAAGCCGGTGAAATTGTTGATCTTCTGAGTTATCATGAAGATAGTGCAGGAGGATTAATGGCTAAGGAATTGATCAAGGTGAATGAAAATCTTGATGTGGAGACATGTATTCGTGAAATAAGGAAGCAGGCATCAGAAGTAGATGAAGTATATTATGTCTATGTGGTTGACGATAAAGACATTTTAAAGGGTACAATTTCGCTGAAGAGACTTATGCTCGCACGTTCCAATGCAAAAGTGAAGAATATATTTAAACCGGATATCATTTCTGTTAATACCGATATGGATTCTGAAGATGTGGCCAATATTATGGAGAAATACGATATCGTTTCTCTTCCTGTTGTTGATTCTCTGGGCAGATTGAAGGGAAGAATTACCATCGATGATGTGGTTGATGTAATCAAGGAGGAAGCCGAAAAGGATTACCAGATGATTTCCGGTATTACAGAAGATGTTGAACCGACAGATACTATTTTTATACATACCAGGGCCCGTATACCATGGCTGTTTATTGGACTGGTGGGTGGAATACTTGGTGCACATGTAGTTGGTATATTTGAACTGGAAATATTAAAAGATCCCCGACTGGCTATGTTCCTTCCCCTGATAGCAGCTATGGCAGGAAATGTTGGTGTGCAATCATCTTCCATAGTCGTTCAGGGTCTGGCAAATAAAACCATCGACTTTGATTCAACATGGAAAAAAGTTTTAAAAGAATTTGCGATAGCCTTTATAATAGGATTGACGTTTTCAATCCTTATTCTTGCATACAACCTTATTTTCAGTGATTCAATACAATTAACACTCACAGTAAGCAGTGCTCTCTTCAGCGTGATATTATTTGCATCGGTTTTCGGGACGTTTATTCCAATTGTTTTAAACAAATTTCATATAGATCCTGCGGTTGCTACAGGACCTTTTATAACCACAATGAATGATATTATCGGAATGTTTATTTATCTCGGATTAGGGCGTATGCTTTACAGACTTTTTGCCTGAAGAAGTAAGATTTATCTTTATATCCCGGTAACAACTTCATGAAAAAACTTTTTCTCAATAAGTTTTTAACGATATGAAATAGATTTTAACAATTTGGGCATCTATAAAACCATGAACTTAAAAAGTTAATATCTTAGTTGCTCTATCATTTTTGCTTTATACTATATATTAAAATAATTTATTGTAAATGAATACAACAAAAAAAATTAAAACTGCTTTAATATCAGTCTATCATAAAGACGGGATTGATGAGATTTGTGCGAAACTTAATGAACTTGGCATTGATATCATATCGACCGGAGGAACAAAATCTTTTATTGAGGAGTTGGATGTTCCGGTCAAATCTGTTGAAGAACTGACATCCTATCCTTCAATTCTTGGTGGAAGAGTTAAAACCCTGCATCCAAAAATTTTCGGTGGCATTCTATCCAGAAGAGATGAGGCACTCGATAATGAACAGATTCAACAATATGCAATTCCTGAAATTGACCTGGTGATTGTAGATCTTTATCCCTTTGAACAAACTGTTGCATCAGGAGCAGGAGAGCAGGATATTATTGAGAAAATAGATATCGGAGGGATCTCATTGATTCGGGCTGCAGCAAAGAACTTTAAAGATGTTATCATCATTCCTTCACAAAATCAATATTCTGCATTGCTCGAAATTCTTGACGGCGGTGGCGAGACAAATATTGAACAAAGAAAGGAGCTTGCAATGAAAGCATTCGATATTTCATCGCATTATGATACTGCAATTTTTAATTTCTTTAATAACGGATCTGAAGAAAAAGTCTTTAAATACAGCAGGGGGCCTGCAAAAGTTTTACGCTATGGTGAGAATCCACATCAGAAAGGAATATATTATGGCCTATTCGGTGATATTTTTGATCAATTGCACGGAAAAGAGATCTCTTATAACAATTTTCTCGATATTGAGGCTGCAGTATACCTCATTGATGAGTTTAAAGAAACGACATTTGCTATTCTGAAGCATAACAATGCATGTGGCATTGCCTCCAGGGAAAAATTAATTGAAGCATACAAGGATGCTTTAGCCGGTGATCCGGTATCGGCATTTGGGGGAATTCTGATAACGAACAGAGAAATTGATAAAGCAACCGCTGCTGAAATAAATGATCTTTTTTGTGAAGTTGTGATTGCTCCGGCATATAATAATGAAGCGCTGGAAATTTTAAAATCCAGGAAGAACAGGATTATTCTCATCAGAAAAGATTGTGAATTGCCGAAAAAACAATTCCGCTCACTTCTGAACGGTGTTCTGGAACAGGACAAAGATACTTCAATGGAGAACAGGCTAAACATGAAACCTGCCACGAAGCAACTTCCTGCCGATCAGGAATATATTGATCTTGAATTTGCAAATAAAGTAGTAAAGCATTCCAAGTCGAATACCATTGTATTAGCGAAAAATAAGCAATTGATGGCAAGCGGTGTTGGGCAAACTTCAAGGGTTGATGCCTTAAAACAGGCAATTGAAAAAGCAAAGAATTTTGGGTTTGATTTGCGTGGCGGAGTGATGGCTTCAGATGCTTTTTTTCCGTTTCCTGACTGTGTTGAAATAGCAGACCATGCTGGCATTACTTCGGTGGTGCAGCCGGGAGGGTCGATCAGAGATAAAGAATCAATAGAATATTGCGACCGGCATAATATGTCTATGGTGTTCACCGGGATCAGACATTTTAAACATTGATTCATTTTTCCTGCCGGAAAAATAAACCTTTATCAAAACGAATCGTACTATTGATTTTCAGAAGAACAATACGTCCTTTTATAATATAGAAGAGAATTCAGAATATTTGTTGATTTCTTGTATATTTCTTTAAAAGACTTATGAAAATTCTTCTTAGTTTTATGCATTAATCTGGTTTAAACAAACACAACTTGAGCAGATGGGATTGTTTTCTTTTCTTACACAGGAGATAGCGATAGACCTCGGAACAGCTAATACCATAATTATACACAACGATAAAGTAGTGGTTGATGAGCCATCCATTGTCGCACTTGATCAGTCAACAGGTAAATTGCTTGCTATAGGTACCCAGGCAAGGCAAATGCATGGTAAAACCCATGAAAATATCAAAACTATACGTCCCCTCCGCGATGGGGTAATAGCAGATTTTAATGCAGCAGAGCAGATGATCAGGGGCATGATCAAAATGATAAATCCAAAACAAAAGTTTTTTACCCCGACTCTAAGAATGGTAGTTTGCATACCATCGGGGAGTACAGAAGTTGAAATACGGGCTGTAAGGGATTCATCGGAGCATGCCGGAGGTCGTGATGTCTATATGATTTATGAACCAATGGCGGCGGCAATTGGTATAGGTATTGATGTGGAAGAGCCCGAAGGAAGTATGGTCGTTGATATTGGTGGAGGAACAACAGAAATTGCGGTTATAGCACTTGGAGGTATTGTTTGCAACCAGTCAATTCGTATTGCAGGTGATGGTTTTACGGCAGACATACAAGCTTATATGAGACATCAGCATAATATCAAAATTGGTGAACGTACTGCTGAAGATATTAAGATTGAAGTTGGTTCAGCTCTTCCTGATCTTGACAATCCTCCTCCGGATTACAATGTGCGAGGGCCCAACCTTATGACTGCCATGCCTATAGAAATACCGATCTCTTACCAGGAAATATCGCATTGCCTGGATAAATCATTGTCAAAGGTGGAATCCGCGATAATATCTGTTCTTGAACAGACACCTCCGGAATTATATGCTGATATTGTGAGCAAAGGCATATACCTTGCAGGTGGCGGAGCACTTCTGAGGGGCCTTGATAAACGCTTAACAGATAAGATCAACATTCCTTTTCATATTGCTGAAGATCCTTTGCATGCAATTGCAAGAGGTACTGGTATTGCATTAAAAAACGTTGACAAATTCTCATTTCTGCTTCGTTGAAAATAAAAGGCGCTCATGAAGAACCTTTTACGTTTTTTTTATCGGTATCATTCAACAATATTGTTCCTGGTTCTGGAAATTATTGCATTTATTTTAATAGCAAAATACAATAGTTTTCACCGCAGCAGGCTTTTTAATGTCAGGCATGCTACCTTGGGTGGTTTCACCACTAAGTTTGACAATTATTCACAATACTTGTCTTTATTGAAAGAAAATAAAGCCTTAAGAGAGGAGAATGTAAGATTGTATAATCTTCTTCCCGGTTCTTATTTTAATCCTACTACGAAATATATTCCTGATACAAACAAAACAGACAGGAAATTTTATTTTATCGGTGCCAGAGTAATTAACAATTCTACGAACAAGCAGTATAATTTCATTACGTTAAACAGGGGAAAGCATGATGGAATTGAACCTGAAATGGCAGTTATATGTGACAGGGGTATTGTTGGTGTTGTAAAAGAATCCACAAACAATTTTGCAACAGTCGTTTCAGTATTAAACAGAGAGTTTTTTCCTAATGCCATGATAAAAAGAAACAGGTACTTTGGGTATATTCAATGGTCAGGGAAAAGATACGACAAAGTTATCTTAAAGGAAATCCCGGTACATGTTGAAGTATTGGAAGGAGACACAATAGTTACGAGTGGTCATTCTTCAATTTTCCCCGAAGGGATTTTGATCGGAACAGTGGAAAAGTATGTGCCGGCAGAGGGTATATTTTACGATATCACAGTTGATCTCTCAACAGATTTCAAGAGTCTTACCAATGTTTTGGTAATAAAGAATATTATGAAGGAAGAACAACTCGAACTTGAAGAGAAAACAGAACATGATTAAAGTAATAAGTAGAAACATACTGCGATTTCTTATGCTTGTTCTTTTGCAGGTTATGATATTCAATAACATTGAGATAAGCGGATACCTGAATCCTTATATTTATATTATTTTTATCATATTGCTTCCTTTTGAAACTCCGGCATGGGTATGTTTATTGCTGGGATTTTTCCTGGGACTTTCCATAGATATTTTTACTGAGACTATTGGAATGCATACTGCTGCAACAGTTTTTATTGCTTATATCAGGCCATACATACTTTCCAGTTTTGCTCCTCGAGACGGGTACGAATCAGGGACTTTTCCACGGGTTTATTATTATGGATTGCCCTGGTTTATTAAATATGCGTCATTGCTTGTGTTTGCTCATCATCTTGTATTGTTTTATGTTGAGATGTTTCAATTTCAGGATTTTTTCTCTACCTTACTTAGAGTAATTCTTAGTTCACTTTTTAGCATAACTCTTATTGTTGTAAGTCAATATTTTGTTTTCAGAAAATAGATTATGGAACAATACATCAACAGAAAGTATATTATCGGAGGAATTATTCTGTTGATAGGCTTGATTTTTACTTTTCGTTTATTTTTTCTGCAGGTTATAAATTCTACTTATAAATTATCAGCTGAAAGTAATACAAGGCGGATGGAGATCGTGTATGCTGCCAGAGGATTGATTTTTGACCGGAACGGCATCATGATCGCTCATAACTTACCATCATACGATCTTAAAATAGCTCCTTATGAACTGGAAGCTTTTGATTCAACGGAGCTCTGTGAGATACTCCAGATAGATATCAATACATTGAGGGAAGGCATTATAAGGGTCAAAAGTCATCCGAATGAACGATTCAATCCTTTTATTAAACAATTATCATCTGAAACGTTTGGAATCCTGAAGGAAAAACAGTTTAAATTTCCCGGATTTTATTTCAGTATAAGAACTCTTAGGGAATACGACAGGGAAATTGCTGCCCATTTGCTGGGATATGTGGGAGAAGTGGATTCTTCAATTATTCTTAAGAATCCCTATTATGAACTGGGAGATTATATTGGAGTGAGCGGAATTGAATTTTCATATGAAGAAATTCTGAAAGGAGAAAAGGGAAGGAAGTACAAACTAATTGATGTGCATGGCAGAGAACAGGGGTCGTATAAGGATGGCCGTTATGATACGGATGCTAAGCCCGGGAAAAACATTACTGTAACCATCGATGCTGACCTTCAGGAATATGGCGAACAACTAATGCATAACTATGAAGGAAGTATTGTAGCCATTGAACCTTCAACGGGTGAAATTTTGGCTTTCATTTCCACTCCAACCTATAATCCTTCTTTGTTGGTTGGAAGGCAGAGAGAAGAAAATTATTTTGTTTTGAAAAATGACACCCTTGAACCTCTTTTTAATCATGCAATACAGGCATTGTATCCTCCGGGAAGTACTTTTAAGACAGTGAATGCCTTAATTGCGCTTCAGGAAAATGTTATTACCAACAGTACAACTTATTATTGTGATTTGGGATATTATGCCAGGGGGGTTAAAATTGCTTGTCATGCGCATGATTCTCCATTAGATCTTGTACATGCAATACAACAATCCTGCAATGCTTATTTTTGTAATGCTTTCAGGAAAATTATTGAAGATCCGGATTTCGAATCTGTTGAAGATGCCTATACAAATTGGAGAAATCACCTTGTTTCCATGGGTTTTACTCAACCACTTGGGGTGGATTTGCCTTATGAAAAAGGTGGACTCATCCCAAAGCCTGATTATTATGACAGATATTATGGAAAAAACAGATGGAAGGCATTGACCATTATTTCTATGGCAATCGGTCAGGGTGAAGTTCTGACTACTCCCTTACAGATAGCAAATCTTGCAGCATTGATTTCAAATCGGGGATATTATTATATTCCACATGTAGTGAAAAAAATTGAAGGTATTGATACGATTAGAAGTAAATTTATACTGCCAAATTATTCAACCATTGACACAAATTATTATAAAGTTGTGGTAAATGGTATGGAAAAGGCCGTGAATGAATCAGGTGGTACTGCTACCTGGGTAAGACATAAAGACATTATTATATGTGGAAAAACAGGGACAGCAGAAAATCCGCAAGGGGAAGATCATTCAGTATTTATGGCGTTTGCACCAAAGGATGATCCTAAAATAGCAATTGCGGTGTATGTAGAACATGGCAAATGGGGTGCCTCTTATGCAGCACCAATTGCCAGTCTGATGATTGAAAAGTACCTTACCGACTCCATTGCACCGTATCGAAAATGGATTGAAAGAAGAATGCTGGAACGTAATTTATTGAACGTAGAGTGAGAAGACAAATTGACATAATCGCTAATACAGACTGGCTTACCATATTTTTATATCTGGCGCTGGTAGCATTTGGATGGTTAAATATTTTTGCCGTGAATTATGAGCCAGAAAGCGGTTCTTTTTTCCGATTGGAAAACCGGTATACGATGCAACTGGCATGGATATTACTATCCTTAATTGTTGCAGTCCTTATTTTTATAATTGACAGTCGCTTTTATATATATTTTGCATATCCGTCTTATGCACTGGGCATTTTTATGTTATTGATCGTGTTGGTTATTGGTACCGTCGTCCATAGCTCAAAATCATGGATAGTATTAGGTCCTGTAAGTATTCAGCCTTCCGAATTTGCCAAGGTTGCAACGATTCTGGCCATTGCCAGGTTTTTATCAAGCTATAATATTAAATTATCCCGTTTCAGGAATATTGTGATTTCTCTTGGGATAATTTTTTTCCCTGCAGCCCTGATAGCACTTCAACCTGATATAGGATCAGTTATTGTATACGGAGTTTTATTGATTGTATTATATCGTGAAGGATTACCCGGATGGGTAATTTTGGTTTTGCTGGCAATCGGAGGTCTGTTTTTAGGTATTCTCGCCTTTTCACAGTTCATTATGGTAACAATACTTGGTATCCTTGCCATACTTGCTTTTGCTTTTGTTACTAAACGTATTATAAATATCTTCTGGGCACTTATAACAGCTTCCATAGTTGTAACTGCACTACTACTGCTTAATCGTTTTACCTTCATGAATTTTAGTAATTATTTGATTCTGCTGATTGCTTTGGGCGTTATAATTTTTGCAGCATTCATTTATGCTATTGTCAAAAAAAATAAAATGGTCTATCTTATCCTAATAATGCTTATCCTGTCTGTTGGATTTACCTATACGGTTGATCATTTATTTAATAATGTTCTGAAAGAACATCAACGGCATCGTGTAAATGTGATGCTTGGTCTTGAATCTGATCCTTACGGATATGAATACAATGTAAGACAATCAAAAATTGCCATTGGTTCAGGAGGTTTCTCAGGGAAAGGATTTTTACAGGGAACTCAAACAAAATTCCGGTTTGTACCTGAGCAGAGTACTGACTTTATATTTTGTACTGTTGGGGAAGAATGGGGATTTCTGGGATCTTTTGGCCTGGTTATCATGTATGTTGGTTTGCTGATCAGACTCATTGTTTTATCGGAACGTCAGCGATCTTCTTTCAGCAGGATTTATGGGTATGGAGTATTATCCATCCTATTTTTTCATTTTGCTATCAATATCGGAATGACAATCGGATTGTTTCCGGTAATTGGTATCCCCCTGCCATTTTTAAGCTATGGAGGCTCTTCACTTTTTGCTTTTACCATCATGTTGTTTATTTTCATTCGTCTGGATTCAACCCGCAAAGCATATCTTGTATAAATCTTTGATAAAGCTTGCTGTTATCGTAATATTTCATCAAATCTTAAATCTATTGTAATACCCCGTTTCTCAATCATGTATTTAATGATTTCAGGGAAAAATGTCAGGAATTCACTTTGTAGCTGGATGTAATATTTTCTAATAATTTCCCTGGCAAATTCACTCTCATCGGGTAAAGTTGTACGCATCGACATTCGGTTCAACACCATAACTATACCTTCTACACTTTTGTATACATTAATCCAGTCGTTCTTTATAAACGACGGAACAAAAAACTGAACGCGTTCGGGAAGAATAGAGTAATTCCTTCTCAAACTCCGGAAAATATTTTCTTTAAAATCATCGAGAGAGTGAGGTGAAAAGAAGTCCCAGCTATTGACCAGAAAATGATCATAAAGAATGTCAACGATGATGCCGGAATATTTATGGTAACACTTTGAGAAATAACTTTTACTCTGGCTGACAATTTTATGTTTGTCTGTAAATGTATCTATTCGTCTGTGAAGTAGTATCCCCTTTTTTATAATTTCGGGATAATTGTTGTAATCATTTCCTTTAACATAATCACCAATAAAATTCCCGATCATTATCCCTTCTTCTGTTCCGGAAAGAAATATGTGAGCCAGATAATTCATTTCAGAGTTGCCAGTGATCTATAAAGATAACCGGCAACTGTATATATATTATAATCTTTTTTTAATTTTTTTTGTTTCTTTTTCAAATTCCGGTTTTTCAAGCAAAGCAAACATATTT
>JAFGQO010000185.1 GCA_016935615.1 Bacteroidales bacterium | reverse complement strand
AAAACGATCTTTTCATACTTCCATCTTATATAAGGAATGAATATATATCAGTCTTAAGTGGCTTTCTTATGATTTATTAATATTTTTTTACGTTAATTTCTATTCGTAATTTAACGCCGTAGGTATGGAATGTCGGTAAAAATGAATAACCAAAATTGTAACAAATGCCATAGATATAACATATCATATAAAATGACTAATACTTAATTCATACCAAATACAAGGAATTAACAGAATGTATCTAACCTTACAGCTTTATATTTCGCAAAGATGAACACAATCTGGGTAACAGGTTCAAAGGGTCAGCTGGGAACAGAAATCTTTTTGCAAAAAGAGAAGCTGAAAAGCTGCCGGTTTCTTTTTACAGACATTGAGGAACTGGATCTTACAAATGAAAATGCCGTGCTTGATTATGCACAAAAAGAAAAGCCAGGTATCATTATCAACTGTGCCGGATATACAGCCGTTGATAAGGCCGAAAAAGAACAGGAACAGGCATTTCTGCTAAATTGTTTTGTACCGGCATACCTCTCGAAAGCAGCAAAACTCTCCAAAGGCACATTGATCCACATCTCTAGTGATTATGTATTTGACGGCAGAGCAAATCGACCCTACAGGGAAGACGACAATCCCAATCCTCAGTCGGTTTACGGCAAAAGCAAGCTGGCAGGTGAAAAAGAAGTACTTAAAAACGAGCGCAACCTGGTAATAAGAACATCATGGTTATACTCGATGCACGGCAATAACTTTGTAAAAACCATGCTCCTTCTGGGTAAGGAAAAAGATGAGATCAGTGTGGTTTCCGACCAGGTAGGCTCACCCGCATCTGCTGTTGATCTGGCACATACCATTTTGCAGATCTGCAGAAAACTGTTCGACACTAATGAGAATTACGGAGGCATTTACCATTATTCCAATGAGGGCAGTTGCAGCTGGTACGAATTTGCATCAGCCATTATGGAAACCGCCGGATTGAACTGCACTGTTCACCCGATTACCTCCGATAAATACCCCAGACCGGCCAAACGACCTGCATACAGCATCATGAGCAGGGAAAAGATCAAAAGAACCTTCAACATCAGCATAAATCACTGGAAAGACAGCTTATCAGAATACTTTAACAAAATAACATAACCATAGATCTGTTTAACATCGTGCAATTAAATCCAATCCCTTATGAAAACTCATATACTTTTAAGCATTGTAATAACACTGGTATTCATCAATTTTTCAGGTTCAGCAACAAATGCACAGGAATCCGCAAGCAAAAGAAACCAGAAAAACTTCGATCAGAAAAACATCATCTACCTGAAACTCGATACCCATGTGGAGCAACGTGGTGAAAACAGCAACATGTATTCAAATCCGGAAGTATCAATAGGTTACGACCGGAAAGTCTTTGGCGTGGGAAAAAACCACTTTTTTGTCGGTATCCGTACGGGTCTTTACCGGGAAACCGCTTTAACCGCATGGAATTATGATGAGAAAAACATTCATCCATTTGTCGGATTGTATCCCTCCTATCTGTTTGCCCCGGTAAAAAAATTCAAGATCCAGATAGCAGGTGCCTGGGATGTCATTTTCGAAACCAATGAAGACTGTGACGATTTCTGGTGGTGGTATTTCGGCATTGAACCTTCTATCCAGTTCTATCCCATCGATCCGCTCTACATATCCATCGGCGGTGCCATGGGAACCTTTCCCTGGTTTGAACCTCCCGTAACCATGATGAAAGCATTTGTGAAAGTCGGATATTGCTTTTAATGATATCTCCGCATCATCTTGATATTCCTGTTTCAGCCGAAAAAACTCTGTAACGATAACTACCCTATCATTACAGAGTTTTCACCCGATCCATACCGGTTCAACAACGAATTTGCCAATTAAAAATATACACGCACAAAAATCCCGCTATCAAAATGTATTGCATGGTTTGTCGATTCTATATCGTCCGCATTAGGGATCGGTGCTTTCATTTTTGAAAAGCTATATTGCAATCCTGCTTCTCCTCCGATACTGAAATCCGGGCATAAAAAATACTCAAAACCAAATGCAGGGCCAACCTGGATTATTGTCAGTTTAAGATCCACTTCAATGCCAGCATAATTATAATATCCCCCCATATTCGACCTGTTAAAAATGATCCTGCCTCCTGTGTACAGATTTATCTTTTCACGCTGAAACATTGCAAATGCACCTGTCCCTATGGAAACTCCCACATTTGATTCTTCTTCCTCCTTACTATGCATCCAGAGCATACCAATCTCAGGTTCAATCCTGAAATGCTGACTGCAGTTTATGGGTATCAAAACAGTGCTTGCATAGGTGATAATACTATATTCCGAAACTATAGCATCACCGATTTTATATTGTTCGGCATGTAAACCAACTCCAACAGGGCTTAATGCCATGGATGACTGATCCGATTGTGCAAAGGAACGGCCGGAAAGGAAAAGACAGCTTATTAATACTAACGAGAAAAATACTGTTTGTCTGTTCATTTGAATTAAGATTTGGTAAATAATTGAGATCCATTGTCTTGTTTTTGATGAAAATACGATATTAGAACTTCCCCGAATCCTTTCATATTGTGTTTTTATGAACAACATACCTGCCAGCTTCCTTACTTTTTTCTACTTTTGCTTTCCTGGTAATTCATATTCTGAATAAGTACAACAAAATCTGAAAACGATGAACACGAAAGATATTTTAAGTGAAGTAAAGGAAAAGGCAAACCTTTGGCTTGAAGGGAATTATGACGAAGAAACCAAAAAACAGGTGAGAAACCTGCTTGAACACAACGAAAAGGAACTGATCGAGAGCTTTTACCGCAATCTCGAATTCGGTACCGGCGGACTTCGCGGGATCATGGGTGCGGGCACCAACCGAATGAACATTTACACAGTTGGAATGGCAACCCAGGGTCTTAGCAATTATATCAGAAAGAACTTCAAAGATCTCTCTGAAATTAAGGTTGCCGTGGCACATGATTCAAGAAATAACAGCCGCCTTTTTGCCGAAACAACAGCCAATATATTTTCAGGCAATGGATTTCGCGTATACCTGTTTGATTCTCTGCGCCCCACTCCCGAACTCTCATTTGCTATCAGGCATTTTGGTTGCCAGAGCGGGGTAGTGATCACCGCATCGCATAATCCGAAAGAATACAATGGCTATAAAGCCTATTGGGATGACGGGGGACAAATCATTGAACCCCATGATAAGAACATTATTCAGGAAGTGCAAAAAATCAAATCTGTTGATGAAGTAATTTATAGCGGCGACAAATCAAAGATTGAAATTGTTGGCCACGACTTCGATGAACTGTATACTGACCAGATCAAAACACTTTCACTTTCTCCCGAAGTAATCCGGAGACAAAATAAAATGAAGATCGTCTACACTCCTATTCATGGTACAGGAGTAAAACTTGTTCCCATGGTACTGAAAAAGTTCGGCTTCTCAACCATTTACAATGTGCCGGAACAGGATATCACCGATGGAAACTTTCCCACCGTCCATTCTCCGAATCCCGAAGAAACAGCTGCCCTTGCAATGGCCATTAAAAAAGCAGAGGAAGTGAATGCCGACCTTGTAATGGCTACCGATCCCGATGCCGACAGAGTGGGTGTTGCCGTAAAAGACAATACAGGAAAATTTATCATCCTGAATGGTAACCAAACAGGGGCATTGTTGATCAATTATTTGCTCACAAAGTGGTCGGAAAACGGCAGGTTAAAAGGCAAGGAATATATCGTGAAGACTATTGTAACCACCGAATTGCTGGCCGATATTGCCGACAGGTATAAGGTTGCACATTATGATGTTTTAACGGGTTTCAAATACATTGCGGATATCATCAAACAAAAGGAAGGCAAGATGACCTTCATCGGTGGTGGTGAAGAAAGTTACGGATACCTTGCCGGTGAATTTGTAAGAGATAAAGATGCTGTCATTTCCTGTGCCCTGATCGCTGAGACTGCAGCCTGGGCAAAAGACCAGGGAAAATCGATGTTTGAGTTGCTACTCGAAATATACAGGGAATTTGCTTTCTACAAAGAAAAATTGCTGTCGGTTGTAAAAAAGGGGAAAGAAGGTGCCGAGGAAATACAGCAGATGATGAAAAGCTACCGCACAAGACCCCCAAAAGCGATCAACGAATCCACGGTAACAAAAATTGCCGATTATCAGAGTGGAGAAATCATGGACATTATAAACAGTTCAGTAACAAAAATCAATCTCCCCAGGTCGAATGTACTGCAATTTTTTACCGAAGACGGATCGAAAATCTCCATCCGCCCATCGGGCACCGAACCCAAGATCAAATTTTATTTCAGTGTTTGCGGAGAGATGGCTACAATTGAAGAATATGAAAAGATAAACAGGTTGTTGGGAAAGAGAATTGATAATATAATGAGCGACCTGGGAGTCATCTGACAGAAAAAGAGAACGTGAGAAGGTGGGAGTTGTTGAACTGTATAATCGTGTAACTGTGTAATCGTGTAATTGTTGAGATGTTAAGGAGTTTAGAAAAATAGAGTTACTGGTTTCGCCTGCCGAAGTTTTAACAATGGCAGATAACTTTGTTAGAAAACCACTCTCCCGTCTTGAAAAAATGCGTTCTTGAGAGCCGAAGCCATTGGCGAAGGCTCTAAGAAAATCAATGAATGGAGTGTTAATCCCGATGAATCGGGAAGAATTTCGGGACAAGGAAGAAAGGAACTCGGTCCGTAGGGGAACGGAACGAAATAAAGGCTTGTGAGTTGGCGTTTAACAATTAATGAGTTGAAAAAATCTGAAACTTGAGACCTGCGACTATTTACGGGGAATGAAACCATGGAATGTGCGCTGGAATATAGAAAATGATAGTTTAAGAAAATAATAACTTTGCCCACAAAAACATACCAATGAAATCATACCGAAAAGAACTCTGGTTTAAGACCGACCAACGAAGACAACTGATAAATATCACACCTGAAATACAATCATGTCTGAAAGAAAGTGGAGTAAAAGAAGGTCTTGTACTTGTTAATGCCATGCACATTACAGCAAGTGTTTTCATCAATGATGACGAATCCGGTTTGCACCACGATTTTGAAGTCTGGCTTGAGAAGCTGGCCCCGGAAAAACCTTATTCACAATACAGGCATAATGGATTTGAAGACAATGCCGACGCACACCTGAAACGCACCGTGATGGGCCGGGAGGTTGTTGTTGCCATCACCGAAGGAAAGCTGGATTTTGGTCCCTGGGAACAGATCTTTTATGGTGAATTTGACGGAAAAAGAAGAAAAAGGGTACTGGTGAAAATTATTGGTGATTCGTAATTCGTGAATTGTGATCAGTAAACTGTGATCGATTGAGGAGTTTAGTTGTTGATGTTGCTGGGTATCGGATAAATCCGCCTTGAAAAAATGCGTTCTTGAGAGCCGAAGCCATTGGCGAAGGCTCTAAGAAAATCAATGGATGGAGCGTTTAAAAAGAAAACCTGTTTGAACCCACGTAAGTGGGTGAGTTATTTTCTTTTAGCGGAATGAATTGATTTTTAGCATTTTTTTTACCAGCAGTTGATTTCTTTGGTTCCTTTCTATTCATTCCCGAATTTGTTCAAATTTTCAATCTGATTACAAATTCGAGGATCCTCGAAATTCTAATCCCGATGAATCGGGAAGAATTCCGGGACAAGGAAGAAAGGAACTCGTTCCGTTGGAGAATGGAACGAATTAAAGGCTTGTGAGTTGGCGTTTAACAATTGATGAGTTGAGAAAAACTTGAAACTTGAGACTTGCGACTTAAGACCAGCGACTTACCATCTATTCTTCAAAAAAATAATCCGGGAAATTCACCAGGTATACTTTCTCCGTTGCCCTTGTTAAAGCCGTATATAGCCACCGCAGATGTTCTTTGTCGATCCTTTCCCTGCTGATGTATCCCTGGTCTATAAAAACCGATTTCCACTGTCCACCCTGCGATTTATGACATGTAATGGCATAGGCATATTTCACCTGAATTGCATTGAAATATTCATTCTTTTTCACACTTTCATATTGTTTCCTTCTGGGCTTGATATTGGTATAATCTTCAAGAATTGTATAAAACATTTGACGGTTTTTCTCTCCTGCCAGCGCAGGTGTCTCTTCATACAACACATCCAACATCATTTTTACTTCCACCTCAATATCATAATCGATCAGTCTCACAATGCAATCGGCATATCTGAATCCGTAAAGATCCTGGTACTTCAATATTTTGACTACTTCAATAATATCTCCGTTCGCAATAAAATCAAATTCGGATTCATCCCTCAGCCAGAAATAATTGTTTTTCACCACCATCAGCAAATCCCCGGACACCAATTCCTCTTCACGACCAAGAATAGATCTTCGTATTCCTTCATTAAATCCGTTCGATCGTTTGTTTGAGCGGTTAATAATAATTGTTTCTTCCAATCCAAATGTATCGTAGCTATCGGATATGGCATCAACCAGTTCTTCTCCGTTCAATCTGACAATGTCAGTAAATTCTTTTAAGCGGAACAGGGGCGTGTCAAAAATGCCCTGCTCAATTTTTTTTCGGATCAATGTGGCATTGAATAAGATCCCTGAGGCACTTTTTTGTCTGACAACTTCTATCAGTTCTTCTTTCAGGATTGTATCGGAATACCTTTTCATTTTTGAAATATCAAGGGCCGGACTTATGTCCAGTCCGACAGGAGGCAGTTGCGCCGGATCTCCGACCAATATTAGTTTACATCCTTTCCCGTTGTAAACATATTCGATCAGATCATCAAGCAAATAGCCTGATCCGAATACCGATTCCGGATTTTTCTGATTTGCTATCATGGATGCCTCATCGACAATAAATATGGTTCTTGAATGCAGGTTTTTATCCAGTACAAATTTTCCAAAACCATCTTTGGAAGATTTTTGACGGTATATTTTTTTATGAATTGTATAGGCGGCACAATTTGAATAGGATGAAAAAACTTTTGCTGCCCTGCCTGTAGGCGCCAGTAAAACGGATTTCATTTTAAAATCATCCAGCATATTCACATAGGCACTTAAGGTTGTTGTTTTACCTGAACCGGCATAACCGGCAACAATAAGCAAAGCATCTTCTTCTTTTTGAAGGGTATAATAAGCCAGAACCTTAACAAGCTTTTCCTGTGAAGGTGTCAGTGTATTCTGTAAATAAGAATACAATTTCGACGCAATATGATCAACCAACATTCGTGTATCAATTCTGATAATTAACCATCTAATCTAATTTTTTTTTATAAATTCGCACCATTTGCAATCAAGTACTAACAAGTAAAACATAAGATTATGTCCTTTCTGATAATACTCATTCTGCTTCTGGTTGTAATTCTTAGTATAATTACGATAATTATTGTAAACAAAAAACCGGGATCAAAAAAACTCTTTCAATTTATTTATGCCATACTCATTGTAGTTTTGGGCCTGTTCCTGGTAAAAAACATACTTGATCCTATCTTTTTCAAACAAGAAAGAATGAAGAGAGAGAATGCCACTATTGAGCGTCTGAAAGATATCCGAACCGCACAGGTTGCATACAAAGACAAGTATGGAAAATATACCGGCAGTTTTGATACACTGATACATTTTATTAAGACAGATTCTTTTGAACTGGAAAACATAATTCAGGTAAGACCATGGAACCAGGATTCAATTACAAAAAGGGATGCATTGCGGGTTGGGATCCTCAAAAAATCAACAATTTATAAGCCTGTTCTTGATTCACTTTTTTCGAAAGATTATAATGTTGATGAATTGAGAATTATACCTTATACCGGCGGGGCGGAATTTGTTATGGCTGCAGGCGAAGTTGAAACCGGTTCGCAGGTGAAAGTAAAAGTTTTTGAAGCATACGCACTCTATGACACCTTGTTTAAGGGCATGGACAGACAAGAGGTGATAAACTACAAAGACGAAAGATACACACTCACTGAGTTCAACGGGGTGAAAGTTGGTTCTCTCACTGAAGCGACCAACAACGCAGGTAACTGGGAAAAATAAATTCATGGATTCGTATGCCTGAAATCAACCTGGTTGATCGATCATTACAAGATTATTACAGCGAAACAGAATTATCCATTCAGGTTAGCCCGGGTGGATTTTCTTTTTGCATTTATACAATCCATGATGCATTGATCAGGGCTTTTCGTTATTACAAATTTGCCAATGCTGTCTTACGAGAGGATATTCTGAATCATGTAAATGATATTCTGAACAGGGATGATCTTTTACGATTGCCACAGAAACAGGTAAAAGTCATTTTTACCGGCAGGAAATCAACGATGATCCCAAATGAATTCTTCCAGCCTGAGCAACTGAAAACATTGCTTGAATTCAATCATCCCCTGGAAGATCTTGAAGAGATCCATTACAATGAAATTCCATTTTGCAATTCATACATTTCTTTTGCGATTCCTTCCTATTTTGCCAGTATGTTCACTGCTAAGTTTGCCAATGCAGTTTTTTTCAATCAGGCATCTCCATTGTTATTATATGCCGGTGAGCTAATCGGTAAGGAACAGAACGACTGTGTGCTGGTGAATCTGAATAAGGAATTCTTTGATATTCTTGTCGTGCAGAACAACGCGCTAAAATTCATCAATACCTTTTTGTATGTAAATTCGGTGGATCTATTGTACTTTATCCTTTATGTCTGCAAGCAACTGAAAATTGATGCCCGTGCCATTCCTTTTTATCTTACAGGAGAAGAATCAGTTGATGACAATCTGATCGCCGAATTGTCCAATTTTATTTCAGATCTGAACACCCCCCCGTTTCCCGAAGATCTCAAATTGGCCGAAAGTCTGAAAGATATTGATACGGCAAGGCATTTCCCATTGTTATATTTGTTAAAGTGCGAATAATCAGCGGGAAATATAAAGGCCATCGTTTCCCGGTCAGAAAAAATTTTCCGTCCCGACCAACAACAGATTTTGCCAAAGAGAATATTTTCAATGTTATTCAAAATTATTTTGATCTGAACGAGTGCAGAGTGCTGGATCTTTTTTCCGGTACTGGCAGTATTGGTTTTGAATTTGCCTCACGAGGAGCTGCCGTCGATCTGGTAGAGAACGATTTCAGATCGATGGATTTTATTAAGAAGAATATTGCTGCGCTAAAGATCACATCAATCAATGCCATCAGGGGGGATGTTTTCAGGCTGTTACACAGGATGAATACAAGTTATGACATCGTTTTTGCCGATCCGCCCTATTTGTTAAAGAATATTGATGAATTGCCTGAATTGATCTTTCAGAATAAGCTGTTGAATCGTGAGGGGTGGTTTATACTCGAGCATTCGGACAAACATTCATTCGCCGGTCAAAAGCATTTCCGGGAATTGAGAAAATACGGCAGTGTACATTTCAGCATCTTTACAATCGAATAAAAACAGAGCAAGTTCGAAATTGTTTAACTGTTGAATCGTGTAATTGTTAAAAATTGATTAATCGAAAAATCGGTGAATCGCTTTGCCAGCCGTAGCTTACCTCTGGAAGCGAAGGTTGGATTAAATGAAGAAAATCAACAAACGAAATGTTTAATATATAACCTCAGTTAATCAGTTCACCAATTAATCAGTTAATCATTTATTGTTGATGAGTTGAGATGTTTAGAAGGTGAGTGTTTGGAGTCAGAAGTCAGAAGTCCGAAGTCGGAAGTCAGGAAAAACAGTCGAATACGTTATTGCAAGCGAAAAGAAATGAAGCGTGGCAATCTGGCAAATTCAGAAACACAAGTGCTGGTTGCTAGATACCGTTTTTTGGTTTCGCCCGCCGCAAAAGAGCAGGCCGGGTCGAGTTCATCCTAATGTCCTCGGTTGAATTGCATGACGTATTTATATTCTCAAAGAAACACTCCTGTTTTTCGTTCCGTTCCCCTACGGAATGAGTTTTCTTTTGTCCTCATGCCGGGCAGGCACTTCCTTTTGTCTTGATACAAAAGGAAGCAAAAAATCAAGGCTATGTAAGTTTTTCCTTTGGGGCCCAAAGCTTTTGCCATGCCTGCGCAATCAAACTCGTTCCCTTTGGTCACTCAGACAAGATTGCTCAATAACCTTTCACTCTTGGCAAAAGCTTTACCCAAAACAGAAAAATTTACCAGGCCGAGCTCTTCCTCATCAGATCTAAACGTGTGTATTCTTACTATCGAAGCCCGGAGTGAAACCCAGAGAACAAGATGCAGGATCAAAAGGCGTTTCAACTGCTTTCTCTTTTCAGAGTATTCACCATCTATGAAACGCAAACCACAAAGATTTGCATAATTGGCATTTAAGATTTTAAGATGTGAGATCTAGACCATGCAACCAACGAAGTTTACTATAAATAAAATAATTGTCTTTTTGTGTTTGGATGATATAAAATAAGCATTATTTTTGCAACGCTTTGCTGAAAGAGTAACAAATTGTTGGAATTTCCGGGCTGTTGTCCGGAATAGCAAACAAAAGGCATAAGATAATTTGGTCTGGTAGTTCAGCTGGTTAGAATACGTGCCTGTCACGCACGGGGTCGCGGGTTCGAGTCCCGTCCAGACCGCCTTCGCTCGCCGAAGCTCCGAATTTATGAGGAGCGAAAGCGAGCTTCTTTCTTTAGGTGAAATTTTATAAGTTATTGGCAATGAAAGCGAGCTTCGTCGGTCAAGGACCGCAAACACTTCAAAACATTTATTGTGTTTATATTCTGCAATGCAGTGATGGTTCAACTTATACAGGATGTACATTCGATCTAATAGACAGACTAAACAGGCATAACAGAGGATCCGTCCCTGCAACCAAGAATCGCCGTCCCATATCTTTAATTACTTACATTGTATTCAATGATAAATACAAGGCATTTACTTTTGAGAAGTACCTGAAAACAGGTTCAGGCAGAGCTTTTATGAATAAAAGATTGATCTGATCACAGCTAAAATGCAGCTTCGGATTTTATTCACTTCGTTCATGAGATCGCTTCGCTAAGTTGAAGTTTTGCAGGCTTGCCTGCCGAAGTATTACACGAAGGCAGGGTAGCCTATATCACTCGCCGAATCACGCCAAAGCGTGAGAAGGCGAGCGGCAGGGAAAGGGACAGCCTTCGCTCAATACTTGAGCTGCGGCGGATAAAATCCGCGAATTCCGCAATAACGGAATGAGCAATCCCGTCTTTTTAGAAATTATAAATGATGATATTGATCGTTTCTCCAGTTCAATGGATTATTCAAAATGTATTCTGAAATATTTTGAAATGATTTGCTATCCTTTATGATATGATCATGAAATCCGGGCTGCCAGGTAAAATTGGGTCGGATTTTGCGTGCTTCATATGTTACACGCCCTTTATACCATCGGATAATCCGTGATAAATTATCGTACAGCATGGGATTTTTATTGCCCGTAATTCCTCCGGGAATACTGCTTTTCATTTCCATCGTCGAGGCGCGATTAATCGCGCCTGTATCCTTAGCAATCATAATAATCCCATGCATGTGATCGGGCATGATCACAAATGCATCCAATTTTGCATAGTTGAATTGTTTTGGAATTTCTTCCCAATATTTTTGAGCAATTTCCCCGATTTTGGATAATTGCATTTTCCTGTTCTTAATATCCCCAAAATAATGTTTCCTTTTGTGTGTACAAATGGTAACAAAATAGGCAGCGTTCCATCCGTAATCCCAATTTTTCAATCGCGTTGATGAAATACGGTATTTGTTCTGGTATTTTTCTTTCATGCTGATTTCGGTTAACGATAATAAACCAAGATACTATTTTTCATTCACTTCTGTATTCCAATCGTCTTGTTGTCACGCATTCCCATTATGTATTGCGTATTAATGCTCAACAGGCACAAAACGAATTGTAAGATACACGATACTCATCTGTGTCTCCAGGCTGCTGATGTTGCGGTATAGAATCAGGCACAAGCGGGACGCATACACCATGAGGAGTTTAAAAAATAAGCACGCGTTATGGAAAACGCATACGAGCCTTCAGATTAAAAGACACCAATCGCAGAATTGCCTATATCATGTCTGGAAGACAGTCTTATGACCTATCAGGCACAAGCGATACGCTTGCACCATGAAAAGTTTAAAAAATAAGCACGCGTTTTCATTAACGCGTGCGTATTGTATGTGATATGACAGTCAGATCTTACATCTGCCTTGAATATTTGGGATGCAAAGGATTATCATCCAGTACAACTTCCAGGTGGTAATTATCATCAGTGCGTACATATTCATAATGTTGGCTGGCAAATTCATTGAGCACTTCCTGGTGGGGATGATTGAACGGCCTGTTATGAGTACTGATGCCAAGTAGTGCAGTATGCGGGCAGTTGGTCGTCCAGGTACCATGGCCTGCAGCATCCAGTGAACCATTGCGCGAACCATGGTGGGGGACTTTAAAAAATACAGTATTGGCAGGTATTTTATTTTTTATCTCATTCCATACTTCTTCTTCCGAATCGCCTGTTAACATGCATGTTTTGTTGCTCTGGCTAATGGCCAGTACAATCGAGTTGTTATTTTCATTGTCAGAAGGAGCCTCGTTATACCTGGGCCACAATACCTTAACCCTGGCATCGCCAAAATCCGGGAATGCCCTGTTGTCATCGAGATGTTGGTGTTCTATCCCTGACCGGTTGGCATATTGCTGAAGATGAGCGAGGCTTGAATTTTCAATGCTCTTCGGGTAATAGAATTTTTTGGCCCCGAATGTGCGCATGATCTCTTTCAGACCCTGTCCGTGATCGAGGTGGGCATGAGAAAGCATGATCCATTCGAATAAAGGCTTATCTATCCGGCTCGATCCGAACTTACGCTGGAAATACTTCTTCAGGAATATCAGGCTTGACTTATAATTGGCAGTGTCGTTTGAATCGATCAGGGCATAAGATTCACGATTATTTCCATATTTGGCTTCCAGGAAAATGGAATCGCCCCATGCTACGTCTATTAATATTATTTTAAGCTGGCTCATGACTTGATCCTTTTAAGCATTTTTGCTCTGTGTTTTTCGTATTTTTTTTTCGAGTCTTCAATCTGCAGGTTTGTCCATTCCGCAAATGCATGACTTTCCCTGTCGGAGAAACTGATCATTGCAGATTTCGTTGTTTTGCTGAGCTTTTTGGCTTTCCTTACCTGCTGATGCCCTAACAATTCTTTTGCATAGATCTTATCGTTCCTGAACTTCCAGGCGAGTATGAACAGATCCTGCGGAATGCGAAATACCATTCCCTGTTTGATCTTCAAACCCCCGAACCATTCAACAGGCACCCAGATATCATTGATATCTACAAACATGTCATCCTGCTTTTCGATGTAATCGTACATAGCCGTGACATCTTCCTTGCTGGTAAACGCCCGTGTTTCATTCGGTGCTCCCAGAAGAATAGCTTCAAGATTAAGCAGCAGGATGGGTGAACTGAACTCACCTGTTCTCAGGTTCCAGTCGGGAAGGGGTTCATCTGACTGTACGGCAAAATAAGAACACCGTAACATTTTATACCCGTCGATGTTTCTTTCAACATCCGCAATAATGGGGATCAGATTTTGTGTGGTTGAACCTTTGGATAGTTCTTTCATAGGATAAAAATTAGATCAAAAGCATTTTACAGAAACATCCCGGTCATATTGTCAACATACGATCCGGAATGCATTATATATTGCCTTGCCGGTTGTCAGCATTGACATACGTCCGGTAAATAAGGTCGTGTTTTTTCAAATAACCCGGGTCTTGTTCCCTTGCAAAGCAAAAATAACACTTATTCCTGTCTGAATGTTAATGTATTTTTCTGTCTTTTGTAACCCTTCAGATCAAAAAGCACAAATCGCAGAATTGCCGATACCCTATCTGGAGGAGGGTCTTAAAACTTACCAGTTACACACGGGACACTGGCGCCATGACGGAGACAAATCCTTAATATACATAGTTATATTAATCCCGGAAATTATCTTTTCACTCCCCTGATCACAACAAAACTCCCTTTTCCATATCCCTCAACAGGTTTTTCAATTTCCTTTTTGTTCAGGTCAGTAAGTGTCTGTAAGATCCGGATTACTTCAAAATTATTTGATTCCATGAGTGAGATCATCTCAGCTACAGAATAAAAAGTTGCTGTTCGATAGAATTTGCTTTCTTGTTGCTCTGCAGTCAGAATTTGTCCAAGTGAACTTTTCTTATCAAGAAACGCAATAATTATATCACCTTTGTCCTTTATTACCCGGTATGCTTCTTTCAATGCTTTTACCGGATTTCCAATAAAACAGATTGAGGTAATAAACACTGCAAAATCAAAACGACAATCAGCATAGGGTAAATTTTCAGCAAACCCTTTTTCAACGTTTAAATTTCTCAGTCCCGCATAATTCAGCATTTTATCCGACGGATCAATTCCATATTTTATACCCAGCTTTTCGGCAAATATCCCACTACCAATGCCAATTTCTATTCCTTTTTTCCCGGTCGGGACCACTTGTCTTAATGCAAGCAGTTCCGATTGAAAAATGCTATCGTTCTCTTTGAACCAATCTTCGTATTCGTCTGTATAAATATCAAACGGATTGTTTTCCATTTTTAAAATATCAAAACTTTATTACTATCAGTTATCTGCTCTGCTAATGACCCCAAAGTACCGATCTGCAAAAACACTGATTATTAAATTATTTTTAGCACCGGCTGTTGCATGCCGTGCATTTTATTTTACGAACTCGTACCTTAAATTTGTAACACGACCACGCCAGCATGGCTTCCGTCCTTCCGGAAGTATCGTTGTACCGGCGCCGGAAGGCCGTTTAGTTTTTTTGCCTCATATTTTATAGTCTTAACAGGAAGACAAGCTTCTTCCAACCTGGCATGCATCTCTTTTTTGGCGGAACGCCAGCGGCCGGATCCACATACCAATACAACGGTTATTATTACTGTGCGCCCCAGAATTACATATAGCATAATCATACGCAACATATATTTACTCCTTTCTTATAGAACTACTAAGCAGACTCCAACATTACAATCTAACGTCCGTTAGTTTTGATTGAATAAATTAAATATCTGAACATTCTAAAACAATACTATGTACAAACACAGCAAAACATAAAATTTCCAATTGTAAAATAAAAGTAAAAAATCAACCAATTAAAAACAATCCTGTCATAGTAGTATCCCCCTGGCACGCCTTTTTGATTCAAATAACAAAAGGATAATTAAAACTCGATCTTATAACTTATGTTGGGAACAAATACTGCAAATTCCCAGCATTCAACCTGTCTGGTTTTATAGTTATAGTATAAGCCGTAATTTTCTTTTGCGAAAAGCAGATTTACCATTTGCAAAGCCCATATACTTGAATGGTTCTTTTTATTGATCCGGTAATTGATGGTTGCACTAACATGAAGTTTATCGGGCTCCTTATCCTCATACAACTGTGAATAATGGTATACAACATCCTGTTCTATGTCCGATTCAATATCATTTACAGGTGTTGCCCGCTTGCCTCCGAAGAAATTTACTTTGACATTCACTCCCAGAATCTTGTTGTTTAGCTTTCCTACAGTCCATTCTTTACCATAAAGCAGATTAAATACATATTGCGTATTATAACGGGTGTCGCGTTCAATACCGTCATCGCCTTTGTATTTCGAATCAAACAATGATGCTGTAAATAAATAATAATACCCATTTTGCAGAAAACGTTCCAGGGTAAGATCAATACCCATGTTCCTGCCCGTTCCTGTATTAATCAATTCTTTATCAAAATACCAGTCGGCTTCCATATTTAACACTGAAAAATTACTGTCAGGAATAACAGGAACATCAAACAAAAATTGAACATAGGGTTCTATTTTTAATCGCAAATCTGGAGTTATACCTATGTCGTATGCCAAAACCAGATGATGTGCTTTCGTAACTTTCATATCTTTATTTGGTTGAGTAATACCGGTGCCATCATTAACCCTTGCAAAATATATGGTCAGGGGCTCTAACCTTGAATGCTTTCCATAGGCCAGACTAATCGATTGCGACTTGCCGATACTATGCGTCATCCCAAGTCTGGGTTCTATTACAAACTCATTGTTAAGATCGAAGTATTGCCCACGCAGACCGGCATTTACGCTAAATCGTTTCGTGACATTTAATTTCGACTGAGAAAAAACCTGCACTAAGTTTGAAGCACCCTTTTCATCCGCTACGCTGATCAATCCCTGATCATAAACCGGGGCATGCTGTAAAACAGTATTGTAGTGCATGTTATCTACAATAAATCCGGTTCGGTTCGTGTGTTTTGCACTGATCTTAAGGTTAAGGACACTTGTAAATGTATACTTGTAATTACGAACATCTATATACTCATTTTCATAGCGTTCCAGATCGTACCCCAGTATTCCTCCTTTATATTTCATATAATCACCGGTTGCTGCTAAGGATGTATTTAAATAAGCATTTTTTTGAAAAATATAACGATGGTTAAAACCCAGACCTCCTATTCGCTGCATGAGCTTTCCATCCATCCGGTCGTCAACCATTTCCCATAACGAGGAATCTTGTTCTGCTGTGAAATCTTCCGAATCGTCAGAAGCCAGCCCCCAGATTGAAAATATACCTGATTTTTTTGTTGGCAGATTGATTTTGAAAGACAGATCCTGGTAAACAGGCATAAAATCCTTGACCTCTTCAGGAAATACTGATCTTATCAATCCAAAGGTCGAATACCGGTAATTAAACAGATACGAAGCTCTTGTATCTTTCCCCAAAGGACCTTCGGAAGAGACATCAATACCAATGGTGCCTATCTGAACAGCATGCTCATACCTTTCATTATTGCCTGACCGTAATTTTATATCGAACACTCCCGATACTGCATTTCCATATTCAGCAGGAAAAGCCCCTGTGAAAAAATCAGAATTGCCTACAACCAGGGCACTGAGTGCTGATATTCCCCCTCCTCCGAATGTGGTTAAATTGGCAAAATGGTTGGGATTGGGGATTTCAATACCTTCCAGTCTCCACAACAGTCCTTTCGGTGAATTTCCCCGAATAATAATGGTATTATCTCTGCTAAGATCGGTTGTAATACCGGCAAAAGCAGATACCAGCCTGCCGGGATCGTCCCAGCCACCCGCATAACGTCTTGCTTCTTCCACTGAAAAAGTACGTGCACTTACAGTAGCCATACTATTTAATGGGCTGTCTTTTTGTGTATTGGCTTTCACTACTACTTCTTTCAACTCAGAGATCTGCTCTTTCATCTTTACAGTCAGCACAATCTCTTTTCCGGTGGAAACCATCAGTTCAGGTATCATCTGAGTCTCATAACCTACATAGGTGACTTTTATATTATGTCGTCCAACAGGCACTTCCTCCAAACGGAAATAGCCATTATCATCCGTAATTGCTCCCAATACCGGATCGGTGGTAATGACTGCAATTGAGGCAAAAGGCAGCGGTGTTTGAGATTCAATATCAATAACCTGCCCGCGAACTACCTGTGTTAATTCCTGTGCATTTGCAGTATAACGTATTATATGTAATAAGGCAATTACCAGGATAATTTTGGGTATTCTCATTTTTCTTTGTTGTTTTAACTTGTAAGTAAAGACATTTCAGATAACACTTAGTTGCATTCCATGAAAAACCAAACAATACTACTTCAGCGTTTTATGTGATGTTAATAAACTTTCCCTTTACATGCATTTTTACAGTGCGTCACAAACTTATTTCCTGCCTTGGATCCTATATGGCAATCTGACCGATGGCAGCAAAGAAATGCAGATAATTAAAATTCCAAACGATGAATATATCGTATGTATAATTTCAACAGAACTGAGTATTAAAGTCTGAACGTTAATCCATATTATCAGAGCGCATCCTATATACACTGTAAATGTCCATGCAAAATGATAATCATATAGTAAATTGAAATAATTAAGCCATTTAATGTCTGGGTTCCGAATCAAACAAATGATTGTAAGAATCGGGAATATTCCAAACAATGTAAATAAAATCAAACCGGGTATCAGAAAATCATCAAACCATGAACCTTCTATCATTTCAGGATCCATTTGAAAAAAAGAGCCATCCGGTTTGATCATGAAAACATTACTGCCGTATAATGCAGCAATTGAAAGAAATCCTAATAAAAGGATCAATATTTCGTGAAAAGAATCTGAAAATCATGAGTTTGTTTTTAAGTCTTCTGCCAAATCAGATTATGGTATTGAAGGATCATTCATGTTTGTGAAATTAAGTCATCCATTATTGTTTTCCTTTGTTTCCAACCTGCAGGTTACTGATTTTCAGTGGCAAAGAATACCTGCACACAAGTAATAATGTGTACAAACCATTGGCACTATGATCAATACATCAAATGCATCTTGTTTTTGTTTCGCCACCCTGCCTGATTTGAATATTCAACAAAAAAGATCTTCAGATCGGCCTGGTTCTCATATTCAACAAAATAGATGGTCTTTTGTGCCTGATTCTCATAGTCGGTAAAGAACCAATGGCCATTATTGTCTTCTGCCTGGTTTGGGTATTCGACTTTATAAACCTTCAGATCGGCCTGGTTTTCATATTTAACGACAAATACTTTGACATCTGCCTGATTCGGATAATTCACTGAATAAACTTTCTGGGCAGAGGCTGAGACAAACGCTGTAAGCACGATTAAAACTGCGGATATTTTATACATATGTCTGAATATTTTAGCAAGTTTTTATAATGTTGATTTTTTGCTCATAGTTCCGGTTATTAGCATTTATAAAAAGTGCTGAAATGCGACATTCTACTGTTTTAATAACCCTGCAAGATACTGATAAGCTAAACAAGAAATTATTGCAATACCAAAACTGAACAGGGTACCAATAAGCACATACTCTGTAAGCTTTCTATCTTTTGCCTTTGATAAATCACCAAAACGAAATACTGATTTTGCAGCCAGTAAAAACCCAATACCTGCCCAATAGTTTAATACTATAAATCCAAAAATAAAAAGGCGTTCAAGTATTCCTATATATACACCTGCCTTCTCTAAAGAATCTTCTTCTTCAATGTCCCAGCGTGACATTACCGTTTTTGTTATAACAGATGTTCCGGATGTAATGAATACCAATGTTGTAAATAGTAGTATTGCTGTCTCAGAATAAAACAAATCAATACTGATTTTAAACGGATAATAAATATATACCACAATCCCAATGAATAATAAATGCAATAATTGATCGGCAAAAAATAACCACCGCTCATTCGCTTTTCCGGTCAATTTCATCTTTACAAAATCAATTATAAAATGAGAGCAGATCAAAATAATGATGCCGGGCCAGTAACTGAAATCAAATTTAAGCACCAGCAGAAGGGAAATGGCATATATGATAATGTGCAGGTATATATAATTCTGATTTTCCCTCTTTTTCTTTACTAAAAATGAAGGTTGAAATAAAAAATCACCAATCAGATTTGCCAGCAAAAGTCTTATAAAAAAGTTTAGCATAACGACTTTATATTTTTTTTGTAAAGTGCAACAAGTTCCATTATTTCTTCATAACCGGCACGATTTAGCCCTCTGCTAATATTGCTTTGCTCGATTTGCATAATCCGTGCCAATTGTATTTGATTTGCTTCAGGATTTTCAATAGCTCTCTTCATAATATTTGCAGTCACTGAAGACCAGCTATTTATTTTAAGTGAAGCCAATTTTAGGATAGTGTTTAGCTCAGAGTCAAATTCCTCCCATGGGGTTTTAATTGCCAGAGTTTGTTTTTTCAATTGTTCAAAGCATTTTCCTGAATGAACAAAAGCACTTCCATTTGATTCTGTGATTTTTCCGGAAGTATAAGTCTTATCACCAATGCCTATGGCAGCACGAATATCCAACTTTGAAAATTGTTTTATGCATGCCTTCAAATGCAGTGCAGCCGTTAATGCATTTTCCGGCTGAACTTCCAGTTGAAAGCTATCTCCCCGGTATATCTCCCATTCGGCAGGCTCCTTTCCATATTTACCGAGGGTTTGTTTCAATTCCGGCATCCACAAACTTGCATCCACAGATTTTGAGTTTGCTACATCGCCAGTAATAATGCCTGTCATTACTATTTTTCTTCAAAAATATGCCTTTTCCCTGATATATCCAAAAATATGCGCTTTTTTTGATATATTTTAAAATATGCTCTATTCATGATATATTTTTCATTTAATCAACTTCCACAATCACTAAAATACGCACGCGTTAATGTAAACGCACGCGTGGTGGGTGATACCTCTGAATAGTTATACATGTCTGACTTTGTTCAACAGCAGGAAAAACCTAATAACCGATTTTGAGGTCTTGCAGGCCTGCCTGCCGAAGGATTTCACGAAGGCAGGGTAACCCGTCCCCACTCATGGCGCACGTATTGCATCCAATACGTTTGTAAATTGACAGGATTCCCGCGAACTAAAATAAAAACCGGATCTCAGCCAGTTCCCGGCCAATTTGCTGCACCCCGTTCAATATCCTTCTGGTTTGCGCGGGAGAGGGTTTCTTAATGCCTTTGATATATTGTGCCAAAAGGCTCTGGTTCATCCCTATCCGTTGACTTAGCGCTTTGGCATTAATTACTTTATAAAACTCAAAGAAACTCGCAAGATCATAGGTAAATTCTATTTCGTCAATGGTATAAATCAAACCTTTGTCCTCGAAGGCAAGATTTACGGCATCCAATACCATTTCTTTAAGTTCGTCGAAAGTCTCACCCTGAGTACCGATAAAATCATCGCCAACGTTAGTATAAGCACTATACCCGGCTTCCTCCTTAATGACTTTCATTTTAATTTTTGGCCTTTTCATCGCTTTTTAGTTTTAATTCCTGACTGCTTAATTATTGCTTTCAAGAGTCCTTTTTTAACTTCGTGGCTGCTATGATTTGGAACAATGATGGTACTTTCTTTATCCGGGTGTTTCATCATAATATGGCTTCCGGTCTGCCTTATTTCATACCATCCGTTCTTTTTCAGTATCCTTAAAAGTTCACTGTATTTCATTTGTAAAGGTAATAAATATATTACTTACAGTGTTTGTAATCATACGATTTTTTAACCTGTTTTGTTTCTGAAAATATTTCATCAATATTTTTGCATTTCAATAGCCAATCCTGTTCTTCCAGCTAATCCTATCAACTGTCCTTTTACTACCTGCTCACCCTCTTTAATCATCAAAGTATCTAAATGATAAATTTTTACTTTAATCCCATTCCCGGAATTTATCACAATATATTTTCCTGCTTCAGATTTAGAATAAAGAACTGTTTCAGCAATGCCTGTAATTGCAGATTTGACAGATGTCCCTTTTTCCGCTCGAATATCAATACCATAATGCATTTTTGGAGCTTGATAAATTGGATGAAGTCTATTTCCGTATCCGACAATAGATTGGTATTCTATATTATTCATTGGTAAAAGTGGTTCACTATCCGGTCGCACTAATTACCTTCAGTTTTTTAAAATCGAGAATTTCTACCTTTTTACCTGAAACAATCAGGATTCCATCAGCTTCGAATTCTATCAGAATCCGGCTGATGCTCTCGCGACTGGTGTCGATCAAATTTCCTATTTCATCGCGTTTTAAGGGCAAATTAAAAGACATTGAATTGTATATCCGCACCGACAGCTCAATGAGTACATCAGCCATATTTCCTCTCAGTTGTTTTTGAGTTCGTGAAGCACACCTTTTGAACGAATCGAGTTCGTTATTGCACAAGGTTAACATTATTTCGTAGGCAAACTGACTGTTCTCAGCCAGCAGTTTTTTAAAAGCATTTATATCAATAAAACAAACATCGGATTTTTCAATTACCGTTACTGAGTAGTTATTTATTTTATCGCCGATAGTATTCGGGAGCCCCAGGTAGGCAGGTGCTTTAATTAATTTTATAATTTGTTCATGGTAGGGACCTGTAATATGAATTTTTGCCAAACCTGTTTTTAAGTAAGCTATATTCGATGATAATGCTCCCTGTTGCATCAAAATATCACCTCTTTTAAGCGATACATTCGCACAATTCTCAGAAAGCATATTCAGTTGATTCGTATCAAGCTTACTGGCCGCATTTGAGATAAAACCACATGCGTTACACTTTTCCTGCATAACAATCCTTTGTTTAAAAATACAAATTGTGATTCATATCACAAAATATTGTGGAAAGGATCACACAAAATTTAAGCAATAAGAGTTAAATCTTACTTTAATTTGTATTGTGAAGTAATTAACAACTAAATCATAAACTATGGAAAATAAAAAATTATGCCTCGCGCTGTTCTCTGGTAGTCTTGATAAGTTAACCGCTGCCGGTGTTATTCTTGGCGGTGCTGCCGCTGACGATATGGAAGTAGATATTTTCGTACTTATGCAGGGCGCCAGGGCATTTAAGAAAGAAATAGGTGATGATACCGACAAACTGGCAATGGCAGAAAATGCTGATCTGAAGGAAGAATTTATTGAATCCTTAAAAAAGTTAAAAGTTAAATCCTGGATTGAATTCTTCAAAGAAGCTAAAGAATTAACAAACGTACGCATTCACATATGCGGACTAGCAGGTAAAATTTGGGGTGGAGAGAAACTCGAAGACTTTGTGGATCTGGCAGATGATATTTGTGGTATTGGAGAATATATCACCTCTGCACAAGAAGCAGATGTTCATTTATTTATTTAATAAATTAAAATTATGACAACAGAAGAATTAAATGACTTAAAATCTGACCTGGTGGTAGATGCAAGAGGGACTGCCTGTCCCGGACCTCTTCTAGAGGTAAAAAAATCAATTGGAAAAATTGATGAGGGTCAAATAATGGAAGTCCTTTCTTCAGATGAAGGTACGAAAAGAGATGTTCCAAAATGGTGTCAAAAGAAAGGTCATGACTACCTTGGTGTAATTGATGAGCCAGGATATTTCAGGATATTCTTTAAAAAATAGAATGCCTCGAAATACTATGGATAAAGCTTTTAAAATATTAAATAATGCAGGATAAAGAGGAGCATAAGTCCAAAATACTGGTTTTTTCAACAGATAAGATCTCTGATCCGGGAATAGACCTTGCCGGTTTATTAAAGATACATTATCCACCAAGCGTATATACTATTTCTGTACCATGTTCTTCAGCCATAAAACCAAGGTGGATTTTGCATGCACTAAAAAATAGCTTTGATGGCGTATTCATTGCAGCAGATGGAACAGATTGTCCATATAGCCCGAACTGTTCCGGCTTAACAGCCAAATTAGTGGCAAAAACCCAGGAGATCATGAAGAAAGAAAATATAGATCCGGCAAGGATCAAGATGGCAGCCATTTGCTCGGTATGTGCTGAAGCATTTGCTAACCATATGAAAAGTTTCAATAAAACTTTGCTCGAATTAGATAGTATAAAATCTCACTAAAATGAACAGTTCCGTATATGACGTACTTGTTGTAGGCGCTGGCATAGCAGGGCAGGAAGCGGCACTTAATCTTGCCAATATGAATTATAAGGTTTTACTGGTGGAAAAAGATAAATCAATTGGTGGATTTATGGTTCAGTTAAGCAAGGTCTTTCCAACACTTGATTGTGCTGCATGTATAACAACACCCAAAATGTCCGAAACAATGCGGCATACTAACATCACGGTAATGACCTACACCGAGGTGCTTGAAATTGAAAGAAATAGTGAAAGTTTTATTACCACGATATTGAAACATCCGCGCTACGTTAAAGAAGATGCTTGCACAGGATGTCAGGAATGTGAAATAGCTTGCCCTGAAATAAAAGCTGATGAGTATAATTATGGAATGACAGGCAGAAAAGTTGCTTACGTACCCTTCAATTTAGCCAATCCAAGAATTGCTTCCATCGACAGGAAAAATGAGTGTGCACCTTGCATCTCAACTTGTCCGGGAGGAGTTAAAGCATACGGGTATGTATCTCTGGTAAGAAGTGGATTATATGAGGAAGCGATGAATTTGCATCTGGAAGATATTCCCTTGCCTGGTTCATTGGGACGCGCTTGTTATGCTCCTTGCGAAGGTGAATGTACAAGAAAAGAAACAGATGGATCCGTTAATATTCGTCAGATTAAAAGATTTTTTTCTGATCATTATTATACTAAATATTCTGAGCCTAAAACAGATCCAATTGAAATCAAATCAGAGAAAAAGGTTGCAGTTATAGGTTCCGGACCCTCAGGTTTAACGGCTGCTTATCATTTGGCAAAATACGGTCATGAGGTAAAAATATTTGAGGCAGATAATGCGCTGGGGGGAATGCTAAAGTCTGCCATACCCTCATTCCGTCTTCCTAATGAAATTGTTGACAGGGATATTAAAAATATTACTTCTCTTGGAGTAAAACATGAACTTAATAAAAGAATTGACAATCTGGAAGATCTGAAATTAAAGGGATTTGATGCTATTTATATTTCAGTTGGCACCCATGAAACTGTAAAATTCGATTGTAAAGGCAAAGATTTATCGGGTGTTATATGTTGTTTGTCTTTTTTAAAAGATGTCAATAGTGATAATAAACCCGATTTAACAGGCAAAACCGTAATGGTTTTCGGAGGTGGTAATGTTGCTATGGATTCAGCACGGTCGGCATTACGATTAAATGCCGAACGTGTTGTAATTATATATCGCCGCGAAAGAGCTCAAATGCCAGCTGCTGATATTGAAATTACAGAAGCAGAAAAAGAAGGAATTGAATTTCAGTATTTAAAAAACCCTGTGGAATTTATAGGTAAGAATAAAAAACTATCGGCAGTTAAATGTATTGATATGAAACTGGGAGAACCTGATGATAGTGGAAGGAAAAGGCCAATTCCTATCGAAGGTTCTGAACATATTATTGAAGCAGATATCGCTATTGTCTCCATTGGATTATTGCCCTCATCATCTCCGTTTAAAGATGATTTGGATTTGAATACAAATGGGACCATTGACGTTAATTCCGAAACATTACAAACCTCTAAACCCTATATTTTTGCGGGTGGTGATGTTGTTACCGGAGCTTCATCTATTATCGAAGCTGCAGGACAGGGTAAGCGAGCCGCTTTCTTTATTGATAAATATTTAAATAATAAAAATCTTTCTGAATATAAATTTGATCATCGTCTTCCACCGGCAAGTAAAAGCGATGCGTTAGCAAGAATAGAAAATCAAGAATCAGCAATGCCTGTATTGGCATATGAACGTTCAGCACAAGAAAGAATAAAAGATTTTAAGGAAGTCGAATCAACTTATACGGAAAAAGAGGCAATAGAGAGTGCTTCAAGATGTTTAAACTGCGGGAATTGCAGGGAATGTCATCTGTGTTTAGAAGCATGCCCTGCCAATGCAATTGATTTCAACCAAAGAGAAGAGGAATTTTCTGTACATGTTAAATCAGTTATACTTGCCCCGGGATTTAAACTATTCCCCCCGGAGAATATTCATGAGTATGGCTATGGGAAGTATAAAAATGTAATCCATTCCATGCAAATGGATCGTTTGCTTGCTCCAACACGTCCATACCACGATGTGCTTAGACCGTTGGATGCTAAAAAACCAGATAATATTGCCTATGTATTATGTGTAGGATCAAGAAATTGCTCCGTTAACAACTGTGTATGTTCTCAGATTTGTTGCATGTACTCAATTAAACAGGCCCAGTTATTAATGGGAGCCCTGCCATTAGCTGATATAACGATCTATTACATTGATATAAGAGCATTCGGAAAAGGATTTGAGGAATTTTACGAACAAGGAAAAGAAATGGGAGTTGAGTTTGTGAAAGGGAAAATCGCCAGTATTGCTGAAAAAGATGATGGTAGTGGAGATCTTATCTTAAGGCACGAAAATATTGAAACAGGTGAAATTAATGAAGCTGAACACGATCTTGTGGTTTTATCGGTAGGAATTCTCCCTAATTCGGAAATGACTTCGTTTTTCAAGAAGGAAAAATTAGAATTGGATGAATACAATTATATAAAACAAATCGATGAAATGATAAGCCCTTCAAAGACAAGTATCGAAGGAGTGTATGTTGCAGGTTCAGCTTCATGGCCCATGGATATTCCGGATTCTATTCTTTCAGCGGGTGCTGCTTCGGCCGAATCTGCGAGTTACATAAATAAGATAAGATCTTAAAAATGAAAAATAAAATTGGAGTATTTATTTGTCAGTGTGGTGGTAACATATCAGATTATGTTGATGTGGAGAAAGTTCGGGAAGCCATAAAAAATGAGCCAGGTGTTGCACAGGCTAAACATATGATGTTTACATGTGCTGATTCCAGCCAGAAGGAAATGATTGAAGATATTAAAAAAAATAAGCTCGACGCCATGGTTGTGGCATCTTGTTCTCCTAAACTTCATTTATATACTTTCAGAGATGTAGCTGTCAGAGCAGGTATAAATCCTTATAATTATGTACAGGTAAATTTGCGGGAACAATGTTCATGGGCGCATACCGATAAACCCAAAGATGCTACGGAAAAAGGGATTGGTCTTGTAAAAGCAGGAATAGCAAAGGCGAGGAATTCCGAAGCCCTTGAAAAAATAAAAATACCCTCTTATAATATAGTAGCTGTTATAGGTGCAGGAGTAGCAGGAATGAAAGCCAGCATTCAACTTGCAGATATGGGAACAAATGTATACTTAATTGAAAAAGATTATTTTGTTGGCGGACGCCCTCCTCAAATGCAGGAATTATTCCAAACTAATGAAACAGGGAAAGGCATTATTGAAAATCTTTACAGGCAAGTTAAGGAAAGAGAAAATATAACATTATTTACAGGTGCAAAGTTAGAATCTTTAACGGGAAATATCGGAAATTTTCGGGCAAAAGTAAAAGTTAAACCAAGATATGTTGTACCTGGTAGTAATAAGGATAAACTTAAAGAAGCAATAGAAAATTGCGCTAATGAAGTTCCTGATGAATTTAACTTTGGTTTAGTAAATAGAAAAGCCATATATAAAAATTATGATACGGCTTTACCCGATATTCCTGTAATAGATATTGAATCATTCAAGCCGGATAAAAAATTCCTTGAAACTTATAAAGAATGTATTGACCTGAATCAGAAGGAAGAAACTCTGGAACTAAAAACAGGAGCTGTACTTCTTTGTACCGGTTTTGACCTATATGAACCAAAAGAAGGCGAATATGGATATAAACAGCTTGATAATGTAATTACACTCCATCAATTCAAACGAATAATCGACCTAAACGAAAACGAAGAATTACTGTTTAATGGTAAAGAAATAAAAAGAATAGCTTATATATATTGTGTAGGAAGCAGGCAAACCAAAGGGGAAAATAAATATTGTTCGCGCTTTTGCTGTACTGCTGCCATTCATAGTTCTGTTATTATTAAAAGCAAGTATAAAAATGTAAAAGGGTGCCATTTATTCAGGGATATAAGAACCTATGGTAAACAGGAAATATTATATAACCAGGCAAGGGACCAAAGAGACCTGTTCTTTAAATTTAATGAGGAAGAACCTCCTGTTGTTGAGAAAGAAGGAGATCATACTATTGTAAAAATAAAGGATGTTCTCTTAGAAGGAGAAGAAGTTGAACTTACCCCGGACCTCGTTGTCCTGGTTACCGGCATGGTACCCCGAAAAGATTCCACAGAAATTGCAAATATTGTAAAAGCACCAATTGGACTTGATAAATTCTTTAATGAAGTTCATCCAAAATTAAGACCTGTAGAAACTGTTATTGATGGTGTTTTTATTGCCGGGTCTTGCCAGGGGCCAAAGAATATCACAGAATCAGTGAATTCGGCTCTTTCAGCAGCAGCAAAAGCTAATTCTATAATTAGCAGCGGTAAGATAGAACTTGAACCAATTATTGCTACCATTAACAAAGATACCTGTGAATGGTGCGGAAAATGCTTAGAAGTTTGTGATTATGATGCAATTACCAAAACGGCTGTTAATGGGAAATCTATTGCTGAAGTGAATATTGCCCTCTGTAAAGGCGGAGGGATGTGCCTGCCGGTTTGCCCGGTTGACGCAATTGAAATTACCGGTTATACAAATCAGGAAATAGAATCGATGATTGATGCGATCAATACAGAAATAACAATTGAATCTGAGAAAGATGAAATAATTTCAGAAGAATCCGGCCGGAAAATGAAGGAGTTACCGGAAATATGGAATACCATTTTACAATCACTCGAACAGGAACAAAAAACAATTTCTCAAATTGTTCAGGAGACAGATATTCCTGCATCATTAATAACATATCATATTATGACTCTTGTAAAATATGGATATGTTAATCCGTCAGGAATGGATGATATGGATGAATATTATTATTACGAATTAAAAAAATAAAGTGCTAAGGAGTTTTAATTATCTATAGTATAAAAACAAGAAAGCTTTAAAATGTCACTAAGAATAAATTTCGATGTAATTAATAAAATTGAGGCCTTAGGTTCTCAAGGCATGGAAAAATGTTACAATTGTGGTAATTGCGTTGGAATTTGTCCAATGGAATTGAATATACTACCTCGTAAAATATTCAGATATGCCCTGCTGGGAGTTCATGATAAACTTATTGAAGAAAAAGAAATGATATTTTCATGTTTGTTATGCAAACGGTGTGAAGAAAGTTGTCCCAGTGATGTTCCTATTTCAGAGAACATCAGGTTATTAAGATATTATATTAATCGGGAAGAGTTCAAAATTTAACAAGAGAAGATATTATGCCCTTACCAATTAAAGAAGTATTAGGAATACTGATAGATAATCTTAAAATAAGGAATAGTGTATTACCTATCTCAAAAAAAGTTGCTACTAAGTGGGCTAAAAAATGCAATATCGCTAAGGGTGGAGAGACTGTTATCTACACAGGATTGATGTACCAGATTATTCCATCGATCACAGCACTTGTTAATACATTGGAAAAAATGGAGGGCTCCTTTCTCCTAAAATTTATTAAGCTGGGCAGGTTTGCCAATAAGTTCATTAATATTTCAAAGTTTCTGGGAAGAATTGATAAGAAAGAAGTAGAACAACACAATAACACGCTTTGTATTATTGCTGATCTTTTAAAAAAAGCAGGAGTTGATTTCGGATATTTATACGAAGATGATCTCTATGTTGGTGCTCTGGCCTATGATTTGGGAGCAGATGATATTTTTAATAAACATATTGAAAAAGTATACAAAATATTCAAAAAGAACAATGTAAAAAGAGTAATCACAACAGATCCGCATACAACAAATATGTTAAGGGAAATATTCTCAAAGAGAATTCCTGATTTTGATATTAAAGTAAAAAGTTATTTGGAAGTTTTAGTTGAAAAAGAAATAAAGCCTGTAAAACAGCTTAATGAAAAGGTGGTAATTCATGATTCATGTGTTTATGCCCGTCATGAAGGCATTATTGATGAGCCAAGGATACTTTTAAGAAATGCAGGCTTGGAAACATCAGAACCTCATGACAGTAAAGAATATACATTTTGTTGCGGAGGTCCGATTGAATCATTATTCCCGGGTAAAGCTTACCACATTGGGAACAAGAGGATTGAACAACTGGAAAAAGCAGGTAAAAACTTTGTGGTTATGTGTCCGGTATGTTATGCTAATTTATCTAGAATAGCTAATAATAAAGTTAAAATTGAAGATATTGCTCACACATTAGGCAAATCTTACTTAACCAATCAAATAGAATAACAAGAAATGTATATGCATCATTGAAAACGCATGCGCATCAGGCTAACTTCTACCTATAGCCTGTCCATTACTTCCGCAAGTGTATCGGATGCATTTCCCTGAATAATCCAAAGGCCTTTCTTCCTGGCATAGATCGGGTTTTCAACGCCCGAATATCCCGGCTGCAGGTCGTAATTGAACATTACTATATTTTTACACTGGTCGACATTCAGAATTGGCATCCCATAAATGGGTGTTCCTTCGGCATCACGTGCCGCCGGATTCAGAACATCATTTGCCCCGACAACAAGGGCAAGGTCCGCCTCTTTGAATTCATCGTTTATGGCATCCATTTCATAAACATCTTCAAAAGCAATACCTGCTTCGATCAGCAGCACATCCATGTGACCCGGCATGCGTCCTGCCACCGGATGAATGGCATACTTCACAACAGCACCATTTTCAACCAGCCTGCCGGCCAGTTTTTTCACCAGGTGCTGTGCCTGGGCAACAGCCATCCCGTACCCGGGAACAATAATAATTTTTTTTGCATTTTTTATGACCGCTACCGGATCTGCAGGTTCTGTTTCTTCCCCTGTCTGCTCCTCTTTAACTTCTTCTTTTTTCCCTGTTTTGTTGTCCTGTAAAGCTGTCTTGCCAAGCAATATGTCTGCCAGTTTCCGATTCATCGCCCTGCACATAATTTGGGTCAGGAACAAGCCCGAAGCACCGACAATTCCTCCAACCGAAACAAGCAGTATATCGGTTACAGCAAAACCAGCAATGGCAGCAGCAACACCGCTGAGGCTGTTCAATAATGAAATGGTGATGGGCATGTCCGCTCCACCCACGCGAACAGAGAAGATCAATCCGAAGACAGCTGCCAGCAAGATCATGGCTGTCAGCAATACCGATAACGACAAGAGACTGAAAAAACCACCCAAAACAACCAGCACCAGCAAAAGGAATACCAGGCTGACGGCAGTCAATTGGTGCAACGGGAGGATTACCGGTTTCTGCGTAAAAACTTTGTGCAGTTTTCCCGCGGCCACCAGGCTGCCAAACAAGGTTACAGTACCTATAACAATAGCGACCGATGCTGTAGTTCTTCCAAACAACTCGTCACTCCTGTACAAAGAAAGAAAAGCAAATGAGGCCACAATTGCCGATGCTGCACCCCCTATTCCGTTAAGGAGGGCCACCAGTTGTGGCATTTCGATCATTTTTACCCGTTTTGCCAGGATTAACCCAATGATCAACCCTGCTGCCATGCCAGGATAAATAAGCCATACAGGCAAAATATCCTTTTTTATGAGGGTGATAACAATACTCAAAGCAATGGCCAGCGCACTGATCTTATTCCCGAGATGCGCTCGTTCCACGTTGCTCATCAGATGAATGCCCAGCAGAACTGCTATCGCCAGTATTCCGCATATACTATAATATACTGCATCTGATACTATGTGCATTGTTAAGAAGCTTACTGTTATACTGCTATTCATCGGTTTCTTTCTTTCGTCCGAACATTTTCAGCATGCGGTTGGTTACGGAAAAACCACCTGCCACATTGATCATTGCCAATATTATAGCCAGGCTGCCAAAAATATATCCGACAACCGGATTGTTGCTGCTGAGCGCAGTTGCAGTGGCAAGCAATGCCCCCAGGATGGTGACACCTGACAGAGCGTTCATCCCTGACATCAATGGTGTATGCAAACGACTGGGAACATTATGTATCAGCAAATAGCCAACAACAGTTGAAACAACAAAGACTCCTATTAAAACATATTGTATTAAAGCCATACCTGTTTGTATTCTTAAGACGGGCACAGAGATTGCACTCTTTTATTTCAATCCCATAGCTTCCAGAGTGCCTTCGTGAAGTATCTCACCATCTTTTGTGACCAGGATCGAAGATATAATTTCATCCGATAAATCCAGGTTTATTTTGCCATCTTTTGTTAAATAGGTTAAAAGATTGTACATGTTTTTTGAAAACATGATCGTTGAACTTGTTGCCAACATTCCCGGAATATTATTGATGCCCTGAATAATTACACCGTGCTTCACATCAATGGCTCCCATGGTTGTAATTGCACAATTTCCGCCCTGGTCAATGGAAATATCTACAACACAACTCCCCGGTTGCATCATCTTTACCATTTCTTCCGTAATTAAAACAGGGGCTACTTTCCCGTGGATCAATGCAGAACAAAATACGATATCCGCTTTTGAAATGATATCGTTAAAGCTTTCGTGTTCCACAGCTAACCATTTTTCAGGCAACTGATTTGCATGTTTTCCATCAGCACTCACTGCTATCTCAGAAGGAACACCGGTTTCAACAATAATAGCTCCAAGTGATCTGGCATTGTCGTTTGCTTCCGGCCGGATATCCGCCGAATATACTGTTGCTCCCAGTCCTTTTGCCGTTGCCAGGGCGCGCATTCCTGCCACACCTGTCCCGATCACAAAAACCGTTGCAGGTTGTAACCTCCCCACTGCACTTGTAACAAAAGGCACAAATTTGCTGATGTCGTTAATTCCCATGATCATGCCCTTATATCCTGCACAGGTACTCATCGACGACAAAGCATCCATAGACTGAGCACGGCTGATACGCGGAATGCCATCCAGTGTAAGACCAATGATCCCTTTCTCTGCCATATTCCTCACCACCTGGTGATTTGCAGGAGATGCAGGATGAAGAAAGGAGATCAGGTATTGTCCTTCATGCATCATGTCCAGCTCATGTTTGTCTTTTTCTTTATTAAACTGTGGCTCTTTGACTTTTAAAATTACTTCAGCCTGTGCAAAAATCTCTTCCACATCTGCAACGATCACAGCCCCGGCTTCTTTATATTCTTCATCGTTATGATGTGAACCCACACCGGCTCCTTTCTGGAACAGGACTTTTGCCCCGCTATCGACCATGTTTTTTACTGTTTCGGGAATTGCTGATACACGCCTTTCTCCATGCATTATTTCTTTGGGTATACCGATTATCATTGCTTTTTGATTTTTACTGTTTTATCAAAAATAAGCACTATCAGGTAATCAAAACATGATATAAATTAACAATTGCAGTTAATTTTACAGCATACAGGCAATCCGGATAACACGATTGTCATCCGAAGATCTAAAAATCGATCAATATCAGGATAATCATAAATATACAGGAGATCTGAAACGAAAAACCGGTTGCATAAAAAAGATTCGGAAAATACAGAACATAGCCGGTTCTTATGCATCACAGAATGGAGTTCATTCTTCCCAAATGAATTAATATATACTTATTTTTCGAACCATTATGCCCCTTGTCGATCTGACATACACAAAGTATATTCCCGGTTCAGGATCGCCAAGGTTTAAAGTGATCTTTCCCGAAGATGCCGCATCCGCATCCGGATGATGAAAGACCAGCATGCTGCCCTGCAGGTTTGTAATAATTATTTCCCTGATTTCTCCTGCACCCTCAGGAAGATGAAGTGTGATCTCTCCTTTTGAAGGATTGGGGAAAATCGTCAATGCTAGCGGTTTAACCTTGACATACGGTATGTTGTTAATGACTGGCCCTCCGGTGCCAAGAATTACGGTGTCGGGCACCTGTGTTGCCGGATGCATTGAAGTCAGGTAATCGTAAGGTATTGCTAACTCACATGTTGGCTCGGTGCTGTAACCGGAATTATCAAAAATATTGCCGATCAGTTCCACGGAACCGGGCTCAAGGCTGTACAGCATGCCTACGGCTGTGCCCGCATTTTTAAAATAGTTATTTTCGACCCGTACACAGGCTCCCATACGGGTATTCACTCCGGTACCAATATCCCGGTAATAATTATTAAAAATATGGGCCTTCCCAAACCGTATGCTGGGAAGGCGGGATTCGCAATTAAAGAAGTAATTGTGATGAAAAGTAATCCGTATTACCGAATCGGCAACTTCCTGATCGCCCGAGCTGATCAATATGCTTTTCTGGTGATCGTGAAATTTTGACCATGAAACAGTGATAAATCTCGATTGATTTTTTATATCCACTAATCCGTCATAATAGTCAACTTCATGTTCGCGGTCGGTGTAAAAGTCGCAGTGGTCTATCCAGATATTCATGGCACCACCGTTAATTTCCAGCTCATCATACCGGATGACCTCCGAAAAAGTAATATTCTTAATGATGATATTGCGTGCACCGTCAATTTTTACCGGAATTCCTTTAATATGCGCTGCAGTGTCAGTGCCGATAAGGGTTTTGTTCGAGACGATACGGATCTCCTCCGAATTCTCTCCCTGGATAAGTGTTCCAAGTTCCACCACATAGGGCTCACCGGCTTCAAGGTATGTTTGCAGTTCCGATAAAGAAGCAGCCTGAACAGTATCACCGGCCATGCCTCCATTGAGAAGGTAAGGAGTACCATTATCATGCTGAATGACAGCATAACCTATAGCTTCCGGATCCGCCTCCGTTCCTTCAGGATAAAAAAGGGCGGTCATATGCGTATTCCTCTGAATTGAGAAGCTATGTTCCGCGCTGGTTGATGCAGCTTCCCCCGACCAGCTATGGAAAAAGTGTCCGGTCTTTGCCCGGGCAGAAACAGCAATCACGGAACCGACATCGTAGAGCTCCTGCTTCGGACTGTAATCCGCCGATCCTGCTGCAGTATCACTACTGCTTATGGTAAAGGTATAGGAAGGTATACATTCGGTGGCCTGCAGACTCGAATCGAGAATATGAAAATAGTCAATGTTGGGAAGACCTTTCTCCGTGACCGACACCAGGTTGATTTTGTTATAACCCTCCTGCATGTATATACTTAGCGTATCGGTGGTAAGCCATACTTCCCATGAAGACGACCCGGAATGAGGAAACAGAACCGTATCACTGCCGGGTACATTGTTTAGCAGAAGTTTTGCATCACGACTGGTAATATCCGAGCCTCCCAATGCATAGCGCCAATACATCCTGTATTCGCCTTCAGTACCAATGATAAAACTCCAACTCATGCCAATGCCCGCACCATTGTCTATATTGGCATATCCGCCACCAGTGTATCCTGCTGCATTGCTCTCAACAATTCCATCCATGGTGCAGACACCCAGGGAGTCTTCCTGAATGACAAGACCATCCTGGCCAAATGCATGTGCAGCAACAATAGCGATCATTACAATTGAATAAAGTTTGGTTTTCATTTTGAACAGTTCCTTAAATACTGAAAATGAAATTAACAAAGATTGTGCGAAACAAAGTGTAAAAACTGGTGAAATAGGTAGGACAAATAGTTATTCTGCTGATCAGTGAAAATGCATAAGTTTTACACACATCTGACTATTTATCAACTTCCTTTTAAAAATGATATTGAATTTCCTATATTAGGTCCCGCTTAACATGCAAAATAAATTTTAAAAAAAGTACTTATTTACAAGAGAATATGCCATGATTAAAGAAATCACTTTACAGGAACTGAATACTCCGGAATTTATCGGCACAAAGGTTGAAGAGATCAGAAAAGCAGTTGGTGATGGAAATGCCATCAACGCCCTTTCGGGCGGCGTCGATTCATCAGTTGTCACCATGCTCGGACATAAAGCCCTGGGACATCGCCTCAAGACAGTATTTATAGAAAACGGGTTGATGCGTGCCGGAGAATCGGTCCAGGTTGCAGGCTTTTTTGAAGAGCTTGGTGTTGTCGTGGATGTTGTTGATGCACGACAGGAGTTTTTTGCCGCTCTGCAAGGGATTTCTGATCCGGAGGAAAAACGCGAAGCAATTACCCAGACATTCTACAAAAATGTTTTTGGCCGCATCATCAGAGAAAGCAGTGCAAAATTCCTGCTCCAGGGAACCATACTCACCGATGTGGATGAAACAGTGGCAGGAATAAAACGGCAGCACAATGTTTTCGAACAGCTGGGAATTGATCCCCAGGAAGCTTTTGGCTACAGGATACTCGAACCACTTATTCAGTTGCGGAAAGACGGCGTCAGAAAAGTAGGCAAAGCTCTCGGTCTGCCAAAAGAACTATTCGATCGTATTCCTTTCCCCGGTCCGGCACTTGCAGCCCGTGTAATAGGCGAAGTAACCCCGGAAAGGATCGAAACCGCCCGCAAAGCTACCCTTGTTGTTGAACGCACTCTGAAAAACACCAAAACCTTCCAGTACATGGCTATACTGCATGAAGACCGTGTTACGGGAATACGGGATGGCAAACGTGACTTTGGTCAGCAGATTGAAATACGCTGCTGGGACAGTATTGATGCACGAAAAGCCACACCTGCAAGACTGTCTTTTGAAATATTGGAACAACTTTCACAGGAAATTATTCATGAGGTACCCGGCATAGTGAGTGTTACTTACAATATAGCCACCAAACCTCCCTCAACCATTGAGGCTGTATGATACCTTGATCTTATTCCTGTTTGAAATTGGTGCATTTGAACTCGACCGGGAACATGTTTAAGTCCGGATAAATACTCGCGGTACAAACAACGTCCTTATCATAACTTCTTGAACCTGGCCTGGAAAAATCTCAGATATTCAGGTTCATACACCATTTTCAATCCTCTGATTGAATCCCTTCTTTCATATACTCGTTGCACAGATTCTGCAATAACATCCATGTGTGCCTGTGTGTAAACCCTTCTGGGAATGGTAAGTCGGACAAGCTCCAGGCTCGGATAATTGTGTTCTCCGGTCTCTTTGTTTCTGCCTGCCGAGACTATCCCCCTTTCCATGGACCTTACGCCGGAATCAATATAAATTTCAGCTGCGAGTGTTTGTGCCGGAAACTCATCCTGGCGGATATGAGGTAAAAATTTTTTCGCATTAAGAAAAATGCCGTGAGTTCCTATCGGTTTTACAATCGGGATCCCCATTGCAAGCAGTTTTTCTCCAAGATAGAATACCTGGCCAACTCTTGCCCTGATATGGTCGTCCTGCACAGATTCTTTGATGCCAATGGCCAGAGCTTCCATATCCCTTCCGGCCATACCGCCATAAGTATGAAGCCCTTCATAAATGACAACCATATTGCGGGCTTTATCAAATATTTCCGGATCATTTACCGCAAGAAATCCCCCGATATTTACCATGGCATCCTTTTTAGAACTCATGGTGGCTCCATCGGTGAGCGAGCATATTTCATATACTATTTCTGCTATGCATTTATCCTTATATTCATCTTCATTTTGCTGGATCATAAATGCATTTTCTGCCACACGGGTCATGTCATGAATAATTTTAATCCCGTGTTTGTTGGTAAGTTTACGCAGTGCTTTAAGATTTCCAAGAGAAATCGGCTGACCTCCGGCCATATTCACTGTAGTAGCAATGGACACATACGGGATTTTACCGGCTCCTACCTTATCAATAAGTGCTTCAAGTTTTTTAAGATCCGTATCGCCTTTAAATTTATGCAGACACTCAGGATCGTGGGCTTCATCAATAACGATATCAACAAATTTGCCACCTGCAAGTTCCTGGTGAAGTTTTGTTGTAGTGAAGTACATGTTCCCGGGTATATAATCCCCCTCCTTAATTAGTATTTTTGATATAATATGCTCCGCTCCCCTCCCCTGATGAGTGGGAACAACATACTTATAGCTGTAATATTTCCGGATTGTTTCTTCCAGATGATAAAAGTTCCTGCTGCCTGCATAAGCTTCATCTCCCATCATAAGTCCCGCCCATTGACGGTCGCTCATAGCTGAAGTACCGCTATCGGTGAGTAAATCAATATAGACATCTTCTGATTTCAGAAGAAACGTATTGTATCCGGCCTCTTCCAGTGCTTCTATCCTGTGTTTTTCAGTGGTCATAAAAACAGGTTCGACCATCTTTATTTTATAGGGTTCTGCCCACGATCTCTTTTTTTCCATAATTTTTATTCCAGTAAATGAATTGATAATTCAAATATCAACTATTCGATGGGAATATTTTATGACTTTTATTTGTGAATCTCACATATCAGTAACCAATTGAAAATAAAAAAGCCTGAAGCAATCTCTTCAGGCAAAAAAAAAGCTGCCCGTCAGACAGCTTCTAATAAGTTAAAGTGACAAATCAGCACCTGGCTTAAATTTCACTACCTTTTTTGCAGGTATTGTAATTTCTTTTCCTGTCTGTGGATTACGACCAGTACGTTTTGCTCTCTGGCTAACGCTGAATGAGCCAAATCCAACAAGTCCTACTCTTTCACCTTTTTTTAGGCTTTTGCTGATTGAAGCGGTAATTGCATTCAAGGCTTTTTCGCTATCGGCTTTTGTAAGGCCGGCTGAAGCAGCAATTGCTGAAATCAATTCTCCTTTATTCATATGTCTGGTAAATTTAAGTTTAACTTAATGGCAAGATAATAAATATTATTTAAGATGCTTGCTAAAATTGTAACTAATCGCTATTAATACTCAATTTTCTGTGTTTTGGAACATATTGACCAAACAAATTAAAAATCCTGGGTGCGAATTTCTTACTATCAGATTTCTATTTCATCTCCAACATCAGGAATTATAATGTTCTTGAAACCATGTTCTTCAAGAGTGGTTTTATACCTCTGCTGACAATCATATTCACCGTGAACAAGAATGGTCTGCTGCAATTTCTCCTTGTCCTGGTAATTTAAAAAGCCTATCATTTCTTCATAATCACCGTGCCCGCTAAACGAATCAATACGTTTTATCTCTGCATTTACAGGATAAACAGTGCCATGAATGGAAACCTGTTTATCACCTCTGAGTATTCTTGCTCCAAGGGTTGGAGGTGAACAATAACCTACACCCAGAATTGTTGTGGACGGATTGGAAATGTTATTTGCAAGGTGATGTTTTATACGACCTGCTTCCATCATGCCCGATGCAGAAATTATCACACAGGGTTTTTTCAGATAATTCAGTTTTTTTGAGTCTTCGTGTCTGCGAATGTAAAAAAGCCTGTTAAATCCAAAAGGGTCGGGATCATTATCCATCACATCAAGTATACTTCCGTTAAAGCATTCGGGATGCATCCTGAATACCTCGGTTGCATTGATAGCTAACGGACTGTCGACATAAATATCCACTCTTGGCAGACGACCTTCATTGAACAAATTATTGAGAGAGTATACTATTTCCTGCGTGCGACCTACACTGAAAGAAGGAATAATAAGTTTTCCTTTTTTGTCTACACAGGTTTCTTTTACAATTTCCAGCAATTCTTCTTCAGCCTGGGGCCTGCCCAGATGCAAACGATCACCGTATGTCGATTCCGTGATCAGTATATCTGCCTGGGGAAAAGGATCCGGAGATCTGAGAATTCTGTTTGATGGTCTGCCAATATCACCTGTATAGGCAATCCTTTTTACCTGTCCATCCTCCTGGATTTCTACATTGGCAACGGCACTTCCCAGCATATGCCCTGTATTTGTAAACTTCACTTTTGTATTTCCGTCAACGGTAAGTTTACGGTTGTATGCAATACCGATGAATAGTTCCATGCATTCCGTTGCATCCTGCTTTGTAAAAAGCGGGTCGACCGGTGGTTCTCCCTTTCGTGCACGTTTTTTATTGAACGTACGGATATCATGTTCCTGTATATAACCGGCATCTGCCAGCATATACGCACACAAATCGCGTGTAGCATTCGTACATATTACCGATCCTCTGAATCCAAGCCGGTATACATAAGGTATAAGACCCGAATGATCAATATGCGCATGAGTCAGGATTATATGATCAATTTTCGAAGGATCGAAACCCAGTTCACGGTTCAGAGCATCGGTCTTTAAACCTTTGCCCTGGTACATTCCGCAGTCGAGTAATAATTTTTTGCCGTAGCTTGTTGTAATCAGGTGCTTGCTTCCTGTCACCTCCCTGGCAGCACCGAGAAAAGAAATTTTCATTTGTCATTATTTGAGATTGAGAATGAATAAAGGTAATCAAATGTTTTTATCAGGCAAATCAGTTATTCAAGCCATATATAAACAGAAAATAGGTGCATATGACAAGTGCATAATATATATCGTGAACAAAACCCTCATGCAATTTTTCCGTATACTTTTTTTTATACTACTAAACAACTAACGCGTTATGAAGAATGTAAGGATATTATTTCTTTTGGCATTTTTGATTGTTTTTTCAGGACTAGCCGGTTGCAGCAGTGCGGAAAAGGCGGCTACACAAAGACAGAATCTGATGATGCCGGAAAAATCGGATCTGCAAAGAAATTCAAAATACAGACCTCCGAAAAAGAGAAAGACATACAAGCCCAGGAAACATAAGCCGAAGAAGTCAAAGAAACTGTACTGAACGAGTTTTGAGTTCAGAGTTTAAAGTTTTGAGTTAGTTGATAAGTTGATGAGTTGAGGAATTGATCAACAGGAGAATCGGTGAACTGCATTGCCGGCCGTAGCTTGCCTTTGAAAGCTAAGGTTGGATTAAATGAAGTTAATCAACCGGCATGGTGCTAATTATATAGTCTCGGTTAATCAGTTCTCCGGTTCATCAGTTCATCATATATTGAGGACTTGATGAAACTTGCAACCAAAGACCAGAAACTTGAGACCAGAGACTTGAAACTAACAATTTAATACAAATAAAAATCCACGGGCAAAAGGATCGAAACATCCACGGGTTTGTCTCTTTGCTTTCCCGGCTCCCATAGCGGAGAACTTATAATTACACGCAGTACTTCACGATCCAATAGTGGGTGAACACCCTTTATCAGCCTTGCATCCGTCAGAATGCCTGTTTTATTTACAGTAAACTGAACATACACCCTTCCCGATATATGTTTCTCAATAGCTTCCTGAGGATATTGAATGTTTTTTCGAACATATTGCCTGAATAAATCCAAATCTCCTCCCCTGAACTCAGGCATTTCTTCCACAATAATAAAAAGATCATTCCTGTCATATTCTTCTTCAGGTAATTTCAGCTCAATATGAGGCGGCGGTTTATTTGTTATCACATAAGGATATCTCAGGTGTCGTACCCGGGTATCCATATTCTTCGGATTATTTATTTCCAATCCTGATTTATTTGGATCAATAGCCTTTGCATATATTTCTGCATTTTCAATTTTTCCTATTAAATAAGCCAATTGCTTTTCAGTTGAATCAGCCTTATATTGCAAACGGGAATTTTGTTCATACACATAAAGCTCAGCATATTTTTGATCAACTTTCTCATGATGGATCTCAACATGCATCATCGCACTATCCAATAATACGCCCCGGGTTAAGTTATCAGAAAGGGAATCTCCGGGGTTCTGCTTATTTCCCAGATAGAAAATACCAACTCCAAGCAATACCAAAAATGCAGCAGCAATTGATACCAGTCCTGCTGTTGCAATTTTAACTGATTTATACTTCTTCTTACTCCCCGCACTCCATGTTTTCTGTAAATCTGAGATACCTCCTGCAAATTCTTTCTCATCATCAAAATAGACAGTACCTGCAATTGCTTCCCGGCAAAATTCGCAAGATTCAAGATGTTTACTTACTTCTTTTTCCTGCTTCACTGACAGTTCTCCCTTCATAATTCCTTGTATTGCATCGGCTGTCAGGCATCCCTGTTTTGTAAACAATGTTATATGTCGATCCCTATTTGTCATTTCCTGTCTTTTACCAATAGTTTGAGTTTTCGCTTTCCATTTTGTATATAACTTTTTACCTGTTTTAAAGTATATCCCGTTTCTGTTGCAATTTCCTTATACGACATATTTTGAAAATACATCATTTCCAGACATTTACGCTGACCGGATTTCAATTGCCTGAACGAACCGTTTATTTTATTTATTGCAATCTCTTCTTCATTATCCTGATGCAAAACAGAGGCATTTTCCACATCAGAATTCCTGAATATTTTCCATTTCTCTATATTTACTTCTCTTTTTGCCTTTCTCAACTTCATCAGGCAATCATTTCTGCTGACCATGTGTATCCATCCTTTAAAATATTGTATGTCAAATTCAAGTAGCTTTTCATCAAGTGATTCGAAAATTTCCATCACTGTATCTTTGGCTGAGTCAGTGTTTTTTAAATACTTCGTGCAAACAGCAAAAACCAGGTGCATATACCTGTTAAAAAACTCACCCAGAACTTCCTTATTCCCAGATTCCCGGTAGTGTTTTATTAAATCCAAATCAGATAATTCACTGAACGGATCAGCACCAGAACGTATGGTAATAAACCTTTTCATTACAATTGTCAGAAGTGTTCCTGCTTTACTGGTAAATACTCAACAATCGGGCCATAATCATGAAATTGATACCGACATTAAAAATGCCGGCAGGATTTTGTGGAATATGAGATGAAGATGCATCTTATTAATAAAGAATGAAAAGTCAAACTTAAAATTTACTGTTATGATCTCAAAAAAAACAAATAAAGCTGACCTTGAAAAGAAAAGATCCCTTTTCTTCGAGATAGGTCTTGTAATTGCCCTTGCAATTGCTTTAATAGCATTTGAATGCACTCCTGTCGAAAAGCCTGCAGGCAATTTTCTCAGTTACCTTGATGATCCCATCTGTGAAGAGCTCGAAATAGATATTACACGTGTCGAACAAAAGAAAGAAATGAAAAAGCCAAAAGCAATTGAAATTAAGATTATAAAAAATGAAGTTGATCTCCCCGGAGATGATATTGACCTGAATATGGATGTTGATATAAATGATTGTATTTTTGATATTCCGGAGTTACCGGATGAACCCGGTGTAGAAGATACATTTATTATTGTTGAACACATGCCTGAATACAGAAACGGAGGACTGGGGAATTTCCACAAATACATCCAGGAAATCGTTAAATATCCGCGGGAAGCTGTTGATTTGGGATTAGAAGGAACAGTATATCTGACATTTGTTGTAGATAAAAGAGGATTTATAAGCAACATAAAAATATTACGAGGGGTCGATCCTCTTCTGGATAATGAGGCAATTGCCGCGATAGAAAAATCAGAACGATGGAAACCGGGTATACAAGCCGGCCGAAAAGTAAATGTTTCTATGTCAATGCCCGTAACCTTCAGATTGCAGTGATGTTAGTCACTGCATCTTTTCCTTTGTTTTAAATGAATGTATTGATCCCGGCTTTTTTACTAACAGAAATTCAACCAATACGTTAGTTGCAACCCGGAATAGACAATTCATCAAACCCGGATCATTTCACCGGGGGACTCAAACAGTATTTCAAATTGTTATAATAAAGTAATCCTGCACTGATATCCGATATGATCAGTTCATTTTGTTGATAACTAACAGATAGGCTGGAAAATATCAATTCACAAAATTGCTATAATTGCGAAGCTGAAATGTTACGTACTTATTTTTTAGTATTAGTTTTTTGTCTCTGTGCCGGTAATAGTAACGCCATTAAGATATCTGATGCGGATAGCTTTCAAGCAGGGAACAATCGCACAAACTTGCAGGATAGTGTCGATTATTTACTGCATTTGGCTCTTGCATCTATCCGGCCATATCCTTCAAAAGCTTTTTTAATTGCATCCAAAGCAAAACAGATCTCCGAGCAAAACAAATGGGAAGAAAAGACGGCAATCGCAAGCAAATACATGGGAGAATCCAAAATCGAACTGGAAGATTTTTATGAGGCAAAGAAGTATTTGCTGGATGCGCTGGATTTTTATGATGAAAGCACTCCTGCCGTGACCGGTGATATTTACCTCCTTTTGGGAAAAGTGAACTATTATCTTGCCGAATATCATCAGGCCAGTCTCAATTATCGTTTTGCTATTGAATTGTTTGAACAAACAGGAGATATTGAAAGCATTGCAAAATCATATCAAAACATAGGATTGATCCATCACAGCCTGAAAAACCTGGAAAAAGCTTCTTATTATTATAATAAAGCACTTGAGATCAATAAAGAAATACAAAATGATACAAACATTGCAGGGCTGTATCAAAATTTAGGAATCATTTATTATCATAATAAAGACTATGGAAAGGCACTTGATTATTATGAAAGATCCATTCATATATATCGGGAATTGTCCGATACCCAAAATATCGCAACTACTTTCAGCAATATTGGCCTGATTCAGCTAAATCAGGGTGAATACGATAAAGCCTTTAAAAGCTTTAAAAAATCGAAGGAATATTTTGACAGGATCGGCTTTAAATTAGGCAGAATGTGGGCATTACACAACATGGGAACCGCTCGGCTTTATAAGCAGGATTTTAAAAATGCAGAACAATACTACACAACAAGTCTTACCGAAGCCAGACAATTAAATATTCCTGAAGGGGTCATGTCAAATCTTGAAGCTCTGACCGAATTATCGGAACAACAGGGCGATTATGAAAAAGCTTACATTTACTACGTAGATCATACCACATTGCGTGATTCAATTCATTCCGGAGAATTAAAAAAGCAAATTGCAGAACTCGAGGCTCTTTACAACCTTGAAGCACAGGAAAAGCAGATCATCGAATCGAATGCAAAATTAAAAAATCAGAAAACACAGAAAGTTGCCCTTCTTATCATTTTGTTTTTATTGCTTGCAAGTTTAATCGTCATATACATTGCATACCTTAAGAAAAAGGCTTCTTCCATTAAAATATTTTCACACAAGCTTGATCTTGAAAATTCTTTGTATGAGAAAACAAAGGAACTGGAAAATGAGATCACTGAGCGAAAAATAGCGGAAGAATCAGATAAGTTGAAAACTGCATTCCTGGCAAATATGTCACATGAATTAAGAACTCCGATGAATGCAATCATTGCATTTACCAAATTTCTGAAAGATCCTGAATTGCCTTTCGAACAAAAAGATGAATACCTCGATCACATTACCAATGCAGGAGATAACCTGTTGCGATTGATTGATGATATAATTGATACTGCAAAAATCGAAGCCAAGCAACTCAGAATATCAATAAATCCAACAAATATCTCCCATTTGCTGAAAGAGATCAAGAAAGTATTTATTAAGCTGAAATTAAAATACAATTATCCGGCTGATTTGGTGCTGAATATCAGTACTGATAAAGATGTAATAATAAATACGGATGCCGTTAGAATAAGGCAGGTTCTCAGCAACCTTCTTGAAAATGCGTTTAAGTATACAAAAAAAGGAACTGTTGAATTTGGATTTACTGAATCTGAAAAAGGCATATTGTTTTATGTGAAAGACACCGGAATAGGAATTGCTGAAGAAAAACAGGCTACTATCTTTGAACGGTTTTCACAAATCGAGACTGACTTAAACCGCAAATACGGAGGAACAGGCCTTGGTCTTACAATATCCAGGAATCTAGCAGAACTGTTGGGCGGCAGTCTCTGGGTAGAATCAAAATCCGGCCAGGGCAGTATATTTCGAATGCTGATTCCGGCCGCAGGTCTGAGACATGTTGACGTTGTTACAGAGAAGTCTCAATCGTCAAATCCACTGTTGCAAAAAAGATACAACTGGGAAAACAAGGCTATCCTGGTTGCTGAAGATGAAGAACTTAATTTTAAAGTACTCAATACATGTCTGGCGAGAACAAAAGCGAAGGTGATACATGCAAACGATGGATTGGAAGCCATAGAATTATTCAAACAAGAAAAAATTGATCTTGTGCTTATGGATCTGCAAATGCCGGTTATGGATGGGTATGAAGCTACTCTTGCAATCAAAAAGATAAATTATAATATGCCAGTCATAGCGCAGACTTCTTATGTCCTGGCAAATGAAAAGGAAAAGTGTCTCGATGCAGGTTGCGATGACTATATTGATAAACCGCTTGATCTGGAAGAACTTCTTCATAAAATAGACAAATACCTGAACCAGACTCAGTAATAACTTCAGTATTGTTGCTTTTTTACCTCTTTCGTTAAATAGCATTAATTTTCAATTATTTCACCGTCTCTTCTGATACATTTTTTGTATCTTTTCTATTGGATTGAAATAAACGTTAATATAACGTGAGTTCGATATAAGGATCGATAATACATTTATTGATTTATAGTTATTTATATGAGCAGACTTTGTGTTTCTTCGGGTTTT
>JAFGQO010000184.1 GCA_016935615.1 Bacteroidales bacterium | reverse complement strand
TACTTCTGAGTGCAATATATCTGGTTCGATCCTGAAAATATCAATGAATTCTCTTCTGTTGGGGAATAGTTTGAAAAATCTATAGAGATCCTGTAAATATTGAGTATTTATTAATTTGTTTTTGGATTCGCTTTTCAGTTTAAATTCATCCTCATTCATCTCATTCATTGCTTTCATCTCCATATTGAACATCTCAAGCATCATCTTTCTCTGTTCAACCGGCATATACTGTATATTTAAACAAAATGAATATTTATCAGAATTACACATAACTGTTGATTGCTCAAATCCTTCTTTAAAGGCAGAAACATCTATTTCTTCTTCCACTCCTTCCAGGGCTTTCCCTACGATTTCATTTTCTCCCTGGAAAGGTAGAAACCAGTTGGCCATTTCCTTGAAAAAATCAAAATGTTTAAGATTGGCAAATGCTCCCATGAAAACATCGGCACCCTCAATCTGCATTTTTGAAAATTGTTCAAGTTTTTGGTATACATCGGGTGCATCTTTAAAAAAATTTTCCCATTCAGGATTTTTATCTTCAAAGCTTCCTTTCTCAAGCAAATCCTTAAGCTTCAGTTTATCTTCCAGTTCCGACCTGATTTTCATCACCCCCGGAACAATCTCTTCCTGAATTTTCTTAGTTATCCTTTCCGTATCACTTGCTCTGATAAATTGTATCATAACAGCAAGGTATCTTTCTACGAGTAATTTTTCATCAGGAATTGATTTCAACCTGTCCATTATATCCCTGTATATGGGAATTCTTGAAGAAAAGATCAGAATACTGATAAAGATACCAATGATCGCCCGTTGTCGAACCCTGTAATCATCATCTGCCACAAGATCATACAACAGGTAGATCTTTCCTCTGTCAAAATGGCGCATTTGAGAAAGAGTAAAAGCACTTACCAGCAATGATTTATTACTCCAGTTAATGTTCTTCTCACGAATGATTTGATTTGCCAGCTCTTTTTCGGGAGCCTTGTAATGATCTTTTAACCAGTAATAATAAAACAGTTCTGTGATTTTTTTATGCCGGGGCATATTCTGTTCTTCCTGAGATTTTGTTTTTTTATTTGTTTGATCTCCTGTTTTCTCTGACAGTTCATTTATAATATGCAACGGATCAGAATTTATCTCCTCTTCGATCGTTTCGAGCTTATGAACAGTATCTTTTCTGTTAAAAAGATTATTCTCAAGAATCCACAGATCTTTTATATCGTCCGCCAACTCAAATAATGATTGCTGAAGCTTATTGTGAATACGTTCCCGTTCAGGATCAGGAGCCAGTTCAAATGAATATTTGAGCATATTATGGTAGGTGTCCATAATAGAATTGTACTTATTATGAACATCGGATGAACTAACATGCGACTTCAATTCTGCAATAATATTCAAAGCAACAAGTAGTCTATTGTCAAGTATTGCAAGAGAAATATCATTGTCCTTTTTCTGTAATTCCGAATATGTCATAAGGAATACTCTGGTTTTATGACTTAAACATTCTCAAAAACCCTGCAAAACTTTTTAAAACTAATTTTTTGTCAGGTAAAAATAGATTTGGTACAATTCCTCTGCTACGATATATCGATTATTACAATGAGATACAAAAGAAGAATGCCAGTTAACAGTGCAATAAATTGCACAAAAGATCTTTTTGCTGCTTTTTCAGTATGCAGTTCAGGAATTAGATCAGCAGCTGCCAGGTAAATAAATCCTCCTGCAGCAAATGGAAGTACAGCCCTGGATAAAATCTCACCTGCCTGACTAAAGATCAGAACAGTCAATGCACCAAGATATGCTGTACAGGCAGAAAGAAAATTAAATATAAGTGCTCTGCGGATTGAGTACCCTGCATGAATAAGTACCCCGAAATCACCTATTTCCTGTGGCAATTCATGTAAAAGCACAATGAATGTGGTTACAATACCTGTTTCTGTACTATATAAAAAGGCTGAAGCGATCAACAATCCGTCCAGAAAATTATGAAAACCATCAGCAATCAGATTTATTGGACCAAAAGGTTTTATCTCATTTGGATAGTATATGGTATTATGGTCATGATGCCAGTGCAAAAACCGTTCAAGTATAAAGAATAACAGAAAGCCGATAAGCAATAATACAGAAGGTGTTCCTGAACTGGAATACGATTCATAAGATTCCGGCAACAAATGAAAAAAAGCACCTCCCAAAAGTCCCCCCGTCGCCAATCCGACAAGAATCAGCTGCAAGTGTTTCAATTTTTCTTTTTTCAATAAAAGAAAAAAAACGCCTACTAATGAAATTATACTTACAAGAGACACACTCACCAAAGCCTGAATCCAAATTTTTATCATCTTCATAAACAAATTAGGAGGCAAATATAGGATGAATAACTTTCCCTGACTAATAAGAACAGTCTGCTGGTTTAAGGTTTTTCACAATCCAGATAAATTTCAGCAAGCTTTCTTACACTCGCCTCCATAAGATTCTTAAGTTCTGCAGGTTTTATTATATTGATTTTATCTCCGAAAGAAAGAAGCCAGTGAGCAATGTAATTGTAATCTGTAACTGCAAAACTCATTACGACACCATTGTTTTTTGGCTTTTCATCGATATAGCCAAAATAGTATTTTGTGGAAGTTATCATTCCTGATATGGAATGATCAAACCAAATCTGTACCTCGAACAATTCAGAAGTCTTCCATAGATCTTCGAGATATTTTATTAAGTTATTCTGATTTTTTTTTGAAGAAATCTCATTGTATAATTCCAGATTAAGAATTCTGTCAACCCTGAAATCTCTGAGTTCTTCTCTCAATTTGCAATGGCCGATCAAATGCCATGCATTTGCGTAAAATACCAATCCAACCGGATCAATAATTCTTCCACAGGTTTTTTCATTTGAATAAAAAGCATGGTATGACAATGACAAACATTTTGATTCAGCCAAAGCCTGCTGAATAATTGTCAGATAATTGTTCGGATAAACTTCATCTTCAGTATGATGATAAAAAACTTCGACCTGTGAATTCAAGCCATTTAAATATTCTTTTTCCTTTTCCGGCAGAACTGCTTTTATTTTATCTATCGCATTATTAAAGTTTTGTTTCACAGAGGCGTCGGTAAGTTTTTCCACAAGTTTATTTGCAATCAGCATAGCTCCTGCTTCATCACGTGTGAACATCACAGGAGGAAGATGATATCCGTCGACAAGAAAATACCCTTTTCCGGGTTCACTGCCTATGGGTACACCTGCTTCATCCAGCGCGTGAAGATCTCTATACACCGTACGCTGACTAATTTCAAAGCGATTAGCAATTTCAGATGCCGTTAACCATCTTTTCGTTTGAAGCTGAATTAAAATGGCTGTCAGTCGGTCGATTCGATTCATGATTAAATACTAATCAAAATAAGATCATTTAATATACAAAAATAGATTATTAAAATACAATCCGGGAATTGACTGCCAGAAGATAATATATACCCTTTCAATCTTCGTGAATGAATCATCAGATTGTTTTGCAACACAGACTTATCAGATAACATGAATAGGATCCGGCCAAGGCAGATCGGTTTACTATGAATTGAACTATAGTTCTGAAAAAATAATTTGTAATGTTATATCATGACACAACCTTAAAAATAAAACAACACATACACCATATATACCTTAAAATATTATCTCGCTATTCATTACTTAGACATCGATATGAAAATATTTTCTCAGAATCAATCCTACAATAAAACTCAAAAGAGCTACACCCATGCTAAGCAACACCATCTCTGAAAATCTTCTCGTAAATCTTTCATCTTTTACTACTGAGTAATAATAATTAAACGCCGCGATAATACCTATAGCTGATAGCAAAGTGAGACCCAATGACAGGAACACATTTTTCAACAGCAGAAACGGCAGAATGAGTACAATCACCGTGAACAAATATGCTATACCTGTGTATATCGATGCCGTCACTGCATGTTTGTCATTCTTTTCCGATTTGGTTGATAAGTATTCTGATGCAGCCATGGAAAAAGCAGCAGCAATGCCGGTTATTGACCCTGTCAATGCAATTAACGGAGGATTTTGAAGCGCAAAAGTAAGACCTGCCAATGCTCCTGTAAGTTCAACCAATGCATCATTCAATCCCAGAACAACAGATCCCATATAGTTCAGTTTGTTTTCATTCAGCATATTGATCAACTGATGTTCATGTTTTTCTTCATCAACAATAATTAAAGGGATTTCAGGAATATGAGAAAGCTGCTCGTACAATTTCTGATCATCTGCCTCATTTCTTTCCATCAGCTTAAAACTGAATGTCGGACCCAATAGAATTGAAATTAAAGTGTATTTCATAATCTGAAACCGATTAGGAGATACATCCTTACCGGTTATTTTTTTATAAATTTCATAATGTCTGTTTTCATCCTGGGCAATTTGATTCAATATCTTACTATTGTGGGGATTTTTTTGCCTTCCGGCCAGTTTGCCATACACTATACTCCCTGTAATTTCCTGTTTCTGAAAACGTAACAACAGTTTGTGTTGATCTTTTGTTATTGTCATTTCCGGATTTTATTTAAGTGCAACCAATCGCTTTGGTAAAAATATAAATATCCTGTCAAATGTAGGGACTAAGATTGATTTTGATCCATGCGGTTCAATGATTACATTCGCTTATGATAAAAGGATATAAGAATGATATACATCTGTTGAAATTCGATATTCTGAATAAACAAAAAAATATCACGCATTTCATCACAACCAGATATGGAGGCACTAGCCAGGGTTCATATTCTTCACTGAATTTAAGTTTGAAAGTTGGAGATATTAACAGCGTGGTTACCGGCAACAGATCACTACTTGCTTCTGCACTAAAAATAAAGGAAGAACAAATAGTATTTCCCGATCAATGTCATACAAATCATGTGAAAGAAGTTCATTCTGCAACACTCATATCAGATCTAGCCGAAACAGATGCTTTGATCACACAAACAACAGGCGTTTGTCTTTGTGTACTAACGGCCGATTGTGTGCCAATTCTGTTATACGATGCCAAAGAACATGCTATTGCCGCTATACATGCAGGATGGAGAGGAACAGCCGGGCGCATTATACCGCGGACAATCGAACAAATGGTAAAGGTATATTATAGCCAGCCGAAAAATATTATGGCTTGTATGGGACCTGCAATTTCACAAAAAAATTACGAAGTTGGTGATGAAGTTGCTGATAATTTCCGGATTTTTTTTCAGGATGTACCGTCTGTTATCAAAAAAAACAAAGAAAGCGGAAAATTTCATATTGACCTTTGGGAAGCGAACAGGCAATTGTTGTTGCGCTATGGAGTTCAACCTGGAAAAATAGAGATCTCAAATCTATGTACATACGACATACCTGAATTGTTTTTCTCTGCCCGCAGGGATGGCATTCAATGCGGAAGATTTGGTACCGGTATAATGCTGTTGTAATACTCTTTTAAGCTTTCTGTTGAGAAAATACCGCGAGTAGTTGATTCTGTCTTTTGGTTTGTTTCATTTTCTTTAGTTTTGATATGAAATTAACAGCCATGAACCCAAAAGAAACAAAACTGCAGATTAAAAACTGGAAAACCACAGAAATGATGGTCTACTGGCTGATCTGGACAGTGATCCTGGTTCTGCCTCTTATTTTCTGGGATTTTGGCGATGTTATGCAACGGCGGCGAATTATTGGTGGCTGGATAAGAATTTTCCCCTTCCTGATCATTTTTTTGATCCACAATCAGATATTACTGCCTAAGTTTCTATTAAAAAATAAATATGCCGGATATTTTATTAGCACAATACTATTGATACTTGTTGTCAATTACCTTTTTATTTATACCAATTTCTTTCATGATTTGTTCGATAAAATCTTCGATGGCATCAATGCCTCCGGCAATAATTTGGAAAAGTTACATGAAGGCCACAGAAAATCCGGAAGTCCAGGTATGCACCATGGTATAAGCAGTCATTACAAAAGATGGCATACACCATATTATCTTGTCTATACATACAATGTAATTATTTCAATTCTCATTGTGGGATTTAATGCGACTTTGAAATATACTACCAGGTGGTTAAAAGAGGAACAGAATAGAAAAGAAATTGAAAAAGAAACCCTTCGTTCACAACTCAGATCATTACAACATCAGGTAAATCCACACTTTTTTATGAATACGCTGAACAACATCCACGCACTTATTGAATACAATAAAAAGGATGCACAGGAAGCAATTTTACGACTTTCAAAAATGATGCGTTATTTGTTGTACGATGTGGAAAGTGGAAAAACAACCCTTCAAAAAGAAATTGATTTTCTGAATGGTTATATAGATCTAATGAAACTAAGGATCTCTGAATCAGTTGATCTTAAAGTACACTTTCCTTCTGAAGTACCTGAAATTGAAATCCATCCCTATCTTTTTATTTCATTCCTGGAAAATGCTTTTAAATTTGGTATAGAAAACAGCACACATGCTTTTGTCCACGTAACTCTGGAAATCGGAAATAATGCCATCCATTTCAATGTAAAAAACAGTAAATACAAAAATCAAACAGACAATGGAGATTATTCAGGCTTTGGAATAGAAAATGCCAGGAAAAGACTGAATTTATTATTCGGAACGGAGTATGAATTAAGAATAATCGACAGTGATAATGAATTTGAAATAAACTTAATCGTTCCCTATGAAGATCAAATGTATTGCCATAGATGATGAACCTCTTGCTTTAAGGCAGATTGCTGATTTTATTAAACAAACTCCTTTCCTTGAATTGGTTGCTGACTGCAAAAATGCATTTGAAGCCATGGATGTGCTTGAAAAAGAAAAAGTACACTTACTTTTTGTTGATATCAATATGCCAGGATTGAACGGTCTTGATTTTGTTCGTTCACTGACAAAAAAGCCTGAAGTAATTTTTACCACTGCATACAGTGAATTTGCACTTGAGGGATTCAAAGTGGACGCTCTCGATTATCTTTTAAAACCAATTGGATATAAAGATTTTTTAAAGTCTGTCAATAAAGCAAAAGGGTATTTTGAAATGTTCGATAAAGCGAGTAAGAATATCACGGAAGACGAATATCTCTTTGTAAAATCTGAATACAGGATCATCCGTATCAAACTTAATGATATTAAATACATTGAAGGTATGCGTGAATATGTTCGAATTCATACTTTAAGCACTAAACCGGTTATGTCTCTGATGAGTATGAAATCACTTGAAGAAAAACTTCCTCCTGATAAATTTATGCGTGTGCACAGGTCTTTTATAGTAAACCTGCAACAAATTACCACCATAGAACGCAGCAGGATTATTTTCGATAAAGATGTATATATACCCATTAGCGATCCATACAAGGACAAATTCCAGAAATTCATCGATAAACATATATATTGACGATATGGAGGTACCTTGTTAATGTATATGTTCCCAAAATCATACCGAATATTGATAAAAACCCGTTGTTCGTCGATTGCATTTTTAAGTAAGCCAATACTGTTCTAAATTCACTTTCGATAATGTAATTATTATTAAATAAAAACTATGCAAAGAATGAAAAAAACAGTAATATTTTCGGTAGCAATGACAGCCTTTTTATGGATAGGTTCTTCTATTGTTTCTGCCCAAACGGGCTATGGAAGAGGTTTTCATGATGGCCCAGGTACTTGGATGACTGATTCATGCAGAATACTGCTGATGGTTGACGATCTTTCAAAAGAATTATCTCTTACTGAAGAGCAAAAGCTGGAAATCGAAGAAATACATTATGCACATATCAGTGAAATGAAACAACTGCGAAACAAGTATAAAAATGATTGTGTGGGTGAACGCGAAGCCCGATTTCAGCTCAGAGATAAACTGGATAAAGATGTTAAGGCAGTGCTGACTAAAGAACAACAGGAACAATTTGATTCCTTTCTATGTGAAAGAAGAGGCCCGCATGGTAAACATCACGGACATTGGAGATAGATATAGGTTCAGAGTAAGATCAAATCGTAGGGTTGTCCTGTCTGATTTTTCAGACAGGGCTTTCTTTTTTACCTCTATATTGTTATTTTCGGTATCATTTTTTTGCCACATGTACCTCATTAAATTGCTGTTATGATCGAAAATTACAAACTGAATAAACTTATTGGCCCTTCAGGTGTTGCAGCCGGTTACATCCTTCTTTTATTTGGCCTTATAACTATTTATTTCACTCTTGCCGCCATTCCTGTTCTGTTGATTGGCTCTGTTATGGCATTTTCATACAGCGGAACAAGAATTCATCTTACCGGAAGACGCTATCAGAAATATGTAATGTTACTGGGATTTATCAGGACAGGCATATGGCTTCCCTTTGAAAAATCAGATAAAATAATGACTGAGGATTATAAAGGGAAATATACATCTTATAGTCGAAGCAACCGCAAATCTGAAATTGCAGTTCAGGATCACAGGGTATTCCTGAGATCAGATTATAACAAGAAGAAAATACCTCTTGCCAGGTTTAACAATAAACAGGAAGCACAAAGAAAAGCTCAGGAGTTACAAAACATGATCGATTCGTTATAACTCCAGACACAGGTTTTAATTTATTCTTTTCAGGTCGTGGTCAAAAATCAGTCTCTCTCCCTTTTTCGTTGATGTTTCAACACGTTTCCATTCATATATGATTACTGCAGGAGCTCCATTCATTGAAAGTATTTCCAGCTGTTTTAACTCTCCTCCTTCCCATTCCATATCAACCTCAAAATTTCCTCTTGCTTTTAATCCTTTTATTGAACCCTTTAGCCATACATCAGGCAAAGCCGGTAAAACATGAATAATTCCATTCTGACTTTGTAACAGCATTTCTGCAATCCCTGCAGTACCTCCGAAATTTCCGTCAATTTGAAAAGGAGGATGTGTATCAAACAGGTTGGGCAAAGTTGATTTTTCCAATAATAATCTGAGATGCCTATAAGCTTCATTCCCATCCTGCAATCTTGCATAGAAATTAATTATCCATGCCCGGCTCCAACCTGTATGACCACCTCCGTATTTCAGCCTTCTTGATAATGTTTTCCCGGCGGCTTTCATAAAATCAGGAGTTTCTTCTGTAATTTGTGTTCCGGGATGTAAGCCCAGCAGATGAGAAATATGCCTGTGCCCCGGTTCATATTCCTTATATTCTTTGATCCATTCCATAATTGTACCATCCGATCCTATTCTTACCGGAGGTAAACTATCCATAAGATTCTGCAGATCTTTGGAAAACTCCTGATCAACACCTAAGATTTCTGAAGCTTTCCGGCAATTTGTAAGAACCTCTCTTATGATCTGAATATCCATTGTCGGAGCATAGGTGAGTTTGAACTCTTTTCCGGTAACCGGATCGATATAACTATTCTCCGGAGAATACGAAGGAACCGTTACAAGATGACCATCATGATCATGCACAAGAAATGTCTGAATAAACTCAGCGGATCCCTTGATAATCGGATACGCTCTCTCACGCAGGTAATTGGTGTCATTTGTAAATTCAAAATGTCTCCAGACCGGAAATGTCATCCATGCACCGCCTAAAGGAAACATTCCCCAGTAAACACCATCAATAACTCCTGTCTTACCAAAAACATCGGTTGTATGATGCATGGTCCATCCATTGGCACCATACATTTCCCTGGCCGTAACGGCCCCGGGTATGGTTATAGCTTCTACAAAATCAATCAATGGCTCTACCGTTTCCGAAAGATTACAAACTTCTGCCGGCCAATAGTTCATTTGTAAATTAATATTTACATGGTAATCCGATCCCCAGGGAGCCCATAGATCTTTATTCCAGATTCCCTGCAGATTCGCCGGAAGTTGAGCGGGTCTGCGGGAAGAACCCATTAGCAAATATCGACCAAACTGAAAGTATGTAGTAATCAAACCGGGATCTTCTTCACCCCTGCGAAATCTTTCCAAACGCTTATTCGTTGGCATTGATCCCAATGTATCATAATCTGTAAGTTTAAATTCAATACGATGAAATAATTCTGCATGATCGGCAATATGGTTTTTACGCAAATAATCATACGATTTCATTCTTGCGTTGGCAATTGCATCATTGCATTTTTTCTTTGGATCGATAGCCCGGTCATAGTTCAGATCATGAATGCTATAATCTGTTGCAGCATTAAAGAGAAGAATAGCTCTTGTTCCATCTTTTAATAGCAATTTATCACCTTCTGCAGAAATATTCCCATTATACTTTAAAGGCACCAGTCTCGCATAAAACTTCATATGCTCACCTCCCGGTCCAAGGTCAGGATTTTCTTCGTCAACAATCTGCCCTATCAGTTCAATACTGTTATCTGCAACTTTAATTTCCGCATCTTTCCCGCGAACCATTTGTATATCCATGTCAAGGCCTCCTGGCTTTTTCGATTCCATTAAGATCACTATCACATCATCAGGTGCAGAAGAAAATATTTCATATTTTATAGCATTACCACCTCTGTTAAAGGAAACATTTACAATTCCAGTTCCCAGATTCAATTCACGGCGATACTGACTAATTTCATTCGTTGTATCTGAATAATGAAAAATGATATCTGCTAATACCTGGTAAGAATGAAGTTTATATGGTGTGCCATTCAAATACTGATCAGCCATGATTTTTGCTTCCTGTATATTTCCGCTGAGTATCTTCTCCCTGATTTCAGGAAGAAACTCAAAGGCTTTCGGATTGTTATTATTGATTTTTGACCCTCCCCATAATGATTCTTCATTTACCTGTATGCGCTCAACAGAGGTATTCCCGAATACCATGGCTCCTAATCTTCCGTTTCCGATGGGCAAAGCTTCTGTCCATGTCTTTGCAGGTGCATCAAACCAAATCAGTGGATGAGTCAGCTCTTGCTTTTCAGATTTACAGGAAATAACAATTGCAATAAAAATTGCCGGAGAGATGAATTTTATACATTTCATCAGTTAATAATTTATTTTAATTGTCTGATGCCTGCCTGCCTTACAGGCAGGGAACTTCCATGTTTCTTTGAAAAATTATAATTCTTGTGTGTTTTTACAAAACATGGAAGTTTCATAACTTAACGTGAGTTCGAAATAAAAAACCTTAATTATCAATTATGTAAAAAAGCTTTTTAGTGAGTTCTTTGTGTTTTGGTGACTTTGTGGCAT
>JAFGQO010000183.1 GCA_016935615.1 Bacteroidales bacterium | reverse complement strand
GCTTCGGCAATATCAACATCAGGACAGTTGAGAATATGATGCACTCCGTATTTTTCACGGATTTCCGAAGGATCGGTTTGAGGTGCCTTGCATCTAATTTCTTCAATTTCATTTTCAATCTGAGCAAATATCTGTGCTTTTTCAAAAAAACGCATTTCCGGTGTAATACGTTCTTTTACGTATATTTCCTGAAAAAATGGATCAGTATCCCTTCGCATTTTCTTATATTCATTGGTATATTCAAGAGCATTATCGTAATCAATATCTCCGCAGCTAATGCCTGCCATTTCCTTTACATATGAGAAGACATCAATACCAATTTTCTTTAGAATTTTCTTGGCTATGTATCCTGCCGCAACAATTGTTGAAGTATATCGCCCGCTGAAGATCCCCGCACCAATGGCATCGTCGTCAGGTCCGTACTTCATAAAAGAAGCATATGAAGCATGGCCTGGACGGGGTGTTCGATTTGAATCCTGGTATTGCTTGATATGAATGAAATGTCGATCCAGATTCGGTATCAGGATTGTCAGAGGTGTGCCATTTGTATGGCCTTTATTACCGGCACCTTCAATTGTGTCAGCAGCGTTCAGGCCAGTAAATATAATTGGCAGGTCCGGTTCCTTGCGAGGAGATGATAATTCATCTGCTCCTGGCTTTCTGAGAAGCAGATCACCATAGATTTCCTGTTCCGTTAATATCATGCCTGGTTGAATTCCCTGAACTATTGCGGACAATCCATCCTGATATGACCCACCAGAAACAGAAACCTGAAAAAATCGTCCTAAACTGCATCCAATCATTTTTATCTCCATTTGATAAAAAATGAGTAATTGTCATTTGCTGATTATATAAGCCTATCGTAATCCTGAACGGTCCCATTGTCCAAACAACATTCTATGATCTGCCTACCTTTGGGAAGCAGATCAGAAACCAGAAATTTTTTCAGTTCTTTTTTAAAGAAGCTTGTAAGAATCTCAGAACCTTTGTCGTACCCGGATATTCCAACTTCAGGTTGTTCATTTACTCGAAGGAGGAAATTTGGAATATGAGTTCCTTCCACCTGCATATATTTCATTGCGTATCCAAGTAAGGAGCAACGAGCGGTTTCGAGCTGATGTGGTTGAAATTCAGCAAGGCCCTTTCTTGCCAAATACTCCCGTACAACCCATTGAGGCATAAAACTGACTCGCCATGCCCCAATATGCTGATTGGGCGTAAGAGTATATCTGACTTTTGGCGTATCAATTATTTGCTTAAGAAGCATATTTGCATGATCGACCATGCGTCCCGTAGCAAACGGCCAATATGATCCAACACCTTCGCTTGTCATACCGTCTGAATCAGTTATACTTGGATTATTATGCCCTCGCGGCGATACAAGCCGCCATAACCATGCAAGGCTCGCGGGAAGAATGTGCATGAGTCCAGCAATACCATAACTCGGTTTATTCTGAGTGCAGGGTGGTGTACGGATTCCAAAATTGCGGAACATTACCTCAACCATGCCATCTACATGGTTAGGCATAAACCGACGTGGCAGTATCACCCTAGGATTTGGACAAAACACATCGGGCGCATCTTTTGTATGTTGCCATATAAGACATGTGGCATCAGAGGTACTCTCGAGGTTTAAAAAAATTAGCGGTTCTGGCGGACTGATTGTCATTTTCTCTAACAGAGTATCCGTACCGTATTCCTTGATATGGTCAAGCCTTACAAACCAAGCACTTTCAGCATCTGTACAGGTCAAGTATTTGCTACTGGAAATCCCGCTTTTAAGACAAAGAGCCATGTCATCAGTAACAGGATGAATAGTACAGGCTTGATTTAAAACCAGTTTTCGGATTTCATCAGTTATTATGTTTTGTCCGAGTAATAGACGGCCATCTTCCATGCGGTGAGCATACTCGAGCATCTCACTTTTCCCGCTTCCACTTGCCCCCTCATGCATGATTGTTGTGATATTGTCATATGGTGTCACTACTTGCACAGTCGAACCATGAAGCGTAATCTGGTTATTTGTTTCACTGTTGGCGAGTAATACACCATATATTCCTTTTTTTGCGCTTGGTCCCGGGTAAAGATTATAAGAAAACACTTCGTGCATATCATCTAATCTATTATGAACGACAACCTGCTTCCCTTTGAAATGAGTGTGTCTGAATGGCGGGGCAAGATAAATTACACTTTTTATTGTAAAGTTATCCGGTAGGTTATCCCACGGTATTATACCCTGAAGATCAGCGAGCGCACCTACAAAAAACGCTGCATTTCGGGGAGCAATCAAAAGAGAACCTTCTCCTGATGCAAATGAATGCTTTCCCACAATAAAAGGCATAATTATCAGGTTTTGCTGCTTTAACCAGCTAAGGGTCTCTTCTCTCGTATTCTCAAAACTTCCACCAAATCGATCAGCATAACGGGTTTTATCGGTAGGCTTGGAGTCAGCAATCACTAAACACTCAGGATCGCGTCTTCGCATATAAGGATCGTTAAAATTAACGGCCAGACCATTCTTACATCTTGTTACGGTACATTCTGTCACATTTCCTTTGCCGGGAATATTGTAGGATACTTCGACAACGCCATTTTTGTTCTCGTGCATGGCAAGAAAATGAATTTCATTTCTGTTGCCGGGAAATACTACCGACTGAGAATTATCGATAATATCAATTATTGCAGCGGGTAGATTACCTAATTTAACTACTGGGCAAACATCAACAGCTTTCAATTTGACACCTCTTCAAATTAGATTTCACATAAAAAAACCGGTGTGCCCCTTTATGGGATTGCACACCGGTGCTTTGCTTAGTCCTCGCAAATATACGCAATTACTCTTCAATTCACGGGCAAAAAAAAAGGCAAAAATCACTGGAGTGAAAATTTGCCGGTTCATTTATCAGCAGACAGCGTAAGCTGCCGTCTCAATAATCAACCTCAACTTAAAATAATATAATTAAAACAAATCAATGTGTCAAACAATATTTTAGAATTTGATTGTTGAAAGACAAGGAGTTAGTCAAAATGCATTTTCTTGTCCAATGTAAAAACAATTATTCTTTCACCAGTTGATGTGCTGATATCTGTGTGTAAGCTTTTCACCTTACAACCCGTAATATCGGTTATCATAGTATCAAGCAAAGGACGTGCTTTTTCAATCAGTTCTTGGCGTATTTGCTTAATAAGACTCCTTCCCTGATAGGTGTCCGTAGTGGCAAGCTTCTTTTCTGCCGGCGTCAAAACACCTCTTAAACGAATATAGATATTATCGTCAAAAATGACAGTTTTTGTTTCTTCAGGGCCACGTCCCATATATTCTTTCTCGAACTTAATCACAGCTTCACTTATTTCTGTTTCGATCTGGCTTTTTATTTTTTTCATATAATTCCCATGATATTAAGTTTTACTTTGTATTAATGTAATTAAAAGTAAAATAAATATCAATAAAACAAAATCATATAATTCAATTATTTATTATTTATGGTAAATCTCCGGAGTAGAGGCACAGTTTGCTGTGCCCTTGCTGTTTGTGTTTGAAATAGTAATAGATATTTTTAGTATGCGGTGTATCAGGTATTGCATCAGTTTTATTGTCCTCACCCACGTGTCCTTCGTAGGCCGTAAGGGCGGTTCGCGAACCGCCCCTACAAAAGAATCATGTATCTGCTCATTAATCAGGAAATCCTTTAATCAAGTAAATCAAGGTTCGGACAAACAATAATTCTTGGCAAACACAGGGGATTGCCCGTGCACATAAACAAAAAAATCCGAACACGATTTTCAGGATAAAAAAAAGATTTTAAGGATTGAAAACGGGGGAAGTCATCGGACGTGTCGCGTCGTAGCAGTCATTTTCACGAAAACGTATCATGATTATCTTTATAATCATGTGAATCATGTTCAGACATTTTTTTTCTTATTCGACCATATTTTTAAAAAATGGGGGATCGCCAGCTAAAATTTCCTCCGTTGCATTTTCGCATAATTTCTTACTATCTTGGTTTATTAATGCGTAATCAAATATTGAAATTATAAAGAAAACGAGGGCTTTCCCATGCGATACATTTTTTCTGTTGCTTCCAACCTTTTATTGTTGATGCTGGTATCGTGCAGTGGCAGTGGCAAGAATCAGGATGGCATTTTCCCCTCCAAACATGAAATCACGCTTGTTCAGCCTT
>JAFGQO010000182.1 GCA_016935615.1 Bacteroidales bacterium | reverse complement strand
TTCAACTGTTGAATCCTCTTCGGCTGTGGCCGTAGTATTGATACTCAGATTCAGTAACCATTCCAGTTCTTTGATAGCTTCTTCCTCCCCGGGTGTCAGGGTTGTTATTTCTTCGGTAAAAACAAGTCCTTTGTCAATTGTAACCGAGTGACTTTCAGGTGAATAATTTTCATTCGTATAACTTAGATCCGTTTGAAGCTTAAAATGGGTTTCGTTGGCACCCGGCAAGGTAACTATTACCGTATCTTCCTTTATATTCAATGTATCCATATTAAACAATAACATAGTACCTGGACTTTCTCCTGCAGCGGCAGGCATCTCCGGATCTTTTATCAGTTGCATTGAATAAATACCATCTTCGGAAAATTTCATCTGCTTAGACAGTATGGTTACATTCGAAATGCTGTCACCCTTGCTGATATAATCGGTTACCATCCTGTCAAGTTCTGCATTATACTCATTGTTTAAAGAATCATTCCCGGAAATAAAATTATACTTCTGACCTGCTTCAAGCCTTATTTCAGTTTTTTGCAATGGCTCAAGTTCAATCATCATTTGTTTTCTGAGTTCCATCGTTACATCTTCGTTCAGATATATTTCTTCGGCTTTATAATCCTCTTTCTCAATAATCAGAGTATAACTTTCACCTGGTATAATACTAAATTCAAATTCCCCTTTTTCGGTTTCCGAAATCAAATATTCTTCTCCATTGTTCAGAAGAACACTTATCTTAGCATCTTCAAGTAATGTTTTACTTTCAGCATCCAAAAGTGATCCTTTTACCTTAAAGTTCATTATGTCATATTTGTATATGTCATCACTGCCCTCACCTCCCTTTCTGTTAGAACAAAAGTATCCGGTTTGTTCATCAGATCGTGGGAAAAGGCTGAAATCATCGAAACGCGAATTCAAAGGATATCCGAGGTTAATTAACTCCAGAGGCATTTTATTCAGATTGACTTTGAACATATCCAGACCTCCTAATCCTCCGTGTCCGTCGGATGAAAAATACAATACCGTATCATTGTATATGTAAGGAAACATTTCATCTCCCTTTGTATTAATGACATTCCCTAAATTTTCAGGGTATGACCATTCCCCATCTGATAATTTGCTTTTGTAGATATCCAGACCTCCAATTCCATCGGGTGCATTTGAGATAAAATACATGATTGTTCCGTCGTAATTTACCGCCGGATGTCCAATACTATATTTGAAATTTTTAATCGATATAGCAGATAACGATACCCGTTCATTTACATCGTCGGGCATGGCAGTTATAAAGATTCCCAGCTTGACTTTGTTTCGACTGTCTTTTTCAGGAATGTTTCTTGTAATAAAAAGCAACGACTGATTTCCACTTATTGCTGAAGGCCCTTCATGAAAACTCGAATTTATTGAAATATTCAGCGGATCAATATGAATCAGTTCACCAGATGAAGTGTAACTGGCTGAAAAAATATCATAATACCCGCTACTTATCATCTCAATCGAAGGTGCCCTTGAAGAAGCAAATATTAACTGATCCCTGCATAAGATCGGATTTATTTCCGACTCCGTGGTATTTATTTCGGAAACATTTTGAATAATATATATCGTGGAATCCTTGTATAACTGATCACGATTTTCAATGGTCTCAAGAAAAGTTTTCCCTCTTATATCATCCTCAACCAATTCATTGTATTTTTTCAGCCAATGTTTGGATTCTTCATATTTCTTATTTACTAAAAGCGCCAAAGCATATTTCAGAAGATATCCATTGTCTATATCTTTATAACTTTTAATGGCTATCCTGTAACATTCTTCCGCTTGTTCTTTTAAATTCAGCTTTGAATAGGCTTCTGCCTGTTTAAGGATTGCCAGATAATCGCTTGTATCCTTTTTATAGGCACGGTTATAAAAAACAATGGCTTTCCCAAATTCGTACCTGTTAAAAAAATCATCTCCCTTTTTGTGATATACATTGAAACCGGACAGTGTTTCATCACCATTCTGGGAATAGCTTATTTTACAGGCAGCTACAATGAATAGTATAAGACATAATCGCCTCATGGACAATTGACTTCTACGAAACTATCTGATTATTGTTTAATCTGAAAATTGTCTTCACTATATTTTTTCACATTTTTCAATGAATGCAGATAATTATGCCTGTTTAAACACATTCTTCGTATTCCAATTTAATCTCTTAAAAATATAAGCACTGTAATTACTTCTATTTTCGGAATCAGGATAATCTTCTTAATTCACCGATTATTCCCCAATACATAACATAATCAGTGACCATTTTATATAAGTATTTCACGCACAATTTCTTACCATTTATCAAACACTGCCAGTAAAAAGTAACAAATAACACAAGTTTCCTGTAAAAGGTGATATAAATCATCAATTATTTCGAATTGACTAAACCAAATAAAATGAAACGATTAAAACACAGGACGATTGACCTGTCTGTATTCATTAGCAAGAGCTTTTTTCTGCTATTAGCCGTTTTATTTGGAATTCAGGCTATATATGCTCAACCCGAGGATTATTCAGATTGGGAATTCTCAAAAGATATTACCATAAATACTACTGCCGGCGGAACATACATAGCAAGTGACCTGGTAAATTATCCATTGTTATTGAGATTTGATAACACAAATTTTGACTTTCTCCAGGCAGAATCAACAGGCATCGATATCAGGTTCAGCGCATCGGACGGAACACACCTCCCATATGAAATTGAACGCTGGGAATATAGTAGCTCTCAGGCTGAGGTTTGGGTTAAGGTAGATCAGATACTTGGCAATAACAACACACAATACATTACCATGTACTGGGGCAATTCATCTGCCCCGGACAGCAGCAGCTCGGAAAAGGTTTTTGACGTAAACAATGATTTTGTCGGAGTCTGGCATTTTCAGGAGGACGGGAACAGCACTGCTGACGGGTACAAAGATGCTACATCAAATAATAATGATGGAACAGGTTTCAGTATGACAAACTCTTCGGATGTTGATGCATACATAGGAATAGGCCAGGAATTTGATGGCAGCTCAGACTATATAAGAATCAATAATGATCTGTTTAAGGATATTCTGACCTCAACCCAGTCAATGACTGTTTCTTTCTGGGTAAAAACTGACAATACCAGCTATGCGTCCATGATTATATGGGAAGGAAGAAATGGAATGAACGGATTTGGAACTGAAGAAGAGATCCATTTGGGTTATGGTGAACCTAATGATACATATTGGGATGATTATGTTCATTTTTACTCAGGAGACGAAAATGACAACAATGCCGGCGGAGACCATTGCAATGTGGAGCATGCAACTTCGGATATCACAAACTGGCATCATGTTGCTGTGACATACGATGCAAACGGCACAACAGAATCGGCAGAAATGTTCTTTGACGGAGTTTCTGTGGATACCGAAACAGGAAGTATAGGTGGTAATTATGCTCCGTCCTGGTCATCGTATACCCTGGTTGGTAAACCTGGTGCAAATGAACGATATTTTGATGGTATTATTGATGAATTGCGAATTACCAGAAATATTCTGGAAGATGATCAGATCATTTTTGATGAAGCCACTCAGGATCCTACAAATCCACCACTGATATATGGCAATACTCCGCCAACATTGTACAACATTGAAAGTACTGCATTGGATTATATTGATGGTGATGGCCAGGTTATTATCACCTCATCTGTTACTATTTCCGATGTTGATGATACCAACCTTGAGTCGGCAGGAATTTCTATCGGCAATTACCAAAATGCGGAAGATCTTTTGGTATATTCAACAATTGGGAATATAACCGGTAGCTGGAATTCATCAACCGGAGTACTGACATTGTCAGGTACAGATACAAAAACCAACTACATTTCTGCTTTAAGATCAGTGTTGTATGAAAATACAAGTGACGATCCGAATACAACCACACGCACGATTTCATTTCAGGTCTATGACGGAGAAGATAATAGCAATACAATATCCCGGGATATTAATGTGTTTAAGGCAAACGATAATCCAACGGATATTTCTCTTACCAGTACATCTGTAAACGAAAACCAGGCTTTAGGAACTGCCGTGGGTACACTTTCCGCTTCTGATCCCGATCCCGGCGACAACCATACGTATTCGCTGGTTGCAGGAGCAGGCGATACCGACAATGCAAGCTTCCAGATCGCGGGCGATCAGCTC
>JAFGQO010000181.1 GCA_016935615.1 Bacteroidales bacterium | reverse complement strand
TTAAACATCCTGATATTAAAAGTCTTGTAACGAATCAGTGTAAAAAATATTAGTTGGAAGACGGAAGACGGACTAATCACATTCATCTTCGGACTTCGGACTTCAGACTGATTAGATACTAAGTCTTTAACATAAAGAAAGTCCTTTAAATATCAAATTAGTGAAAGCTTTATTTCAAATCAAATATGGAAATAAATGTTGAAAAACTATTTTTTGGTAATGATTCGACTTATATAACAAAACACTATCAACAGTATAGTTTTACTTCTCCACGGCATTATCATTATGAATATGAAATTGCATTTATTGAGAAAAGCAGAGGTAAACTATTTGTCGGGAATACTGTTGTTAATTTCAACCCGGGTGATCTGTTCTTATTTGCTCCCAGACTGGTTCATGCATTTAAGAACAGTGTGACGGGAAACAAAAAGAATAGATCTGCTAAAGCTACAATCATTCTTTTTAAGAATGACTTTTTTGGGAAGGATTTTCTTGAAAGAAATGAAGCAAGAGAATTAAAAGATCTGTTAATACGTGCAGAAGAAGGGATTAAATTCACCGATCCTGATCAGGAGGTTGTCTCAGCTATTTTGAAGCTGTCTGATAAAAAAGGACTTAAAGGCATACTTGATTTTATTTCCATTTTAAGCTATCTTGCTTCAAGCGAAAATTACAATCTGCTATCCTTAAAATTTTACAAAAAGTATTATTATTCTTTAAAGGAAGAGCGCCTTTATAAGATACTTGAACTGGTTGATAGAAATTATCCAAATGACTCGGTTTTTGAGGAAGCTATTCGAATGACAAACATGCATAAGTCAGTGTTTTCCAGGTATTTTAAACAAAAGACAGAAATTACCTTTACAAAATATCTGAATGATATCAGGATTATGAATGTCCAAAAATATCTGATTGAAACTAACATGAGAATTATAGACATTTGTTATAAATGCGGTTTCAATAATCTGACATATTTTAACCGCTTTTTTAAGAAAGTGAATGGGATCACACCAAGGCAATTCAGGAGATTGTATCTGGGGGCAAACAGAGGAATGGTAGAAGTATAATTGGAATTGGTTGAATAAAGGCCTTTCTACTTAAATGCTATTATCAATAGAATACACTCCATTGACGTAATTCAGAAAGCTTAAAATTATTAAATATTTTGTGACGAATCAGTGTAAAAATTGTAGTCGGAAGACGGAAGACGGAAGACGGAAGTTGAACGAAAATAAAAAAAACGGCGATGCAATTTAAATTTGAAAAACTCATTATTTGGCAAAAGTCGATGGATTATGGAGAGACTATATTTCTGAAGAAGAATTCAGAGAACACTACGATTATGCATACAATTTAATGAATATGATGTTAGCATTTAAAGAGAAAAAAAAGTGAGTCGGAAGTCAGGACTAATCACATTCATCTTCGGACTTCAGACTTCAGAATGAGATACAATATTTTTAATTTGAATTATTTACATAAATAAAATATGCATTATGGAAGGAATTTACAGGTTTTCTTTTGGCCCATGGAACATACATGAAGGTGCCGATCCTTTTGGTCCGGCTGTACGGAGATCAATGAAACTCTCTGAGAAGCTTGACCTGTATAAAAAGCTTGGATTTGATGGGGTTCAGTTTCATGATGATGATGCCGTTCCCGATATGAATAATCTGTCACCAGGGCAAATAATCGATCAGGCAAAACAGCTCAGGAATATACTGGATGATCATGGTCTGGCAGCTGAATTTGTTGCACCCAGGTTGTGGGAGGATGAACGTACAATCGACGGGGGATATACTTCCAATGATAAGGCTTGCAGGGATTACGCCCTGGACCGGAGTAAACGGGCAATAGATATTGCAAATGCGTTAGGGATTGATTTATTGGTGCTGTGGCTTGCCCGGGAAGGAACATATATCCGGGAATCAAAAGACAGCAAGCTGGCAGTTGAAAGATTAACAGGATCAATTAATCAGATGCTTCTGTATGATTCTAAAATAAGAATTTGTATCGAACCCAAACCCAATGAGCCGATGGATCATGCATTTATTCCTACTGCCGGACATGCGGTTGCTTTGGCTCAACTATGTATTGATCCGGATCGGGTTGGAGTTAATATTGAAAGTGCACATGCAATACTTGCCGGTCTTGATCCTTCGGATGAAATGGGTTTTGCTCTGGCATTTAATAAGCTCTGGACAGTCCACCTGAATGACCAGAATGGATTGAAATTTGACCAGGACAAGTCTTTTGCATCCGTAGATATAAGAAGAGCTTTCAACCAGGTGAGGATCCTTGATAAATACGGATATGGTAATAAAGGTGAATGGGTTGGTCTTGACGTGAAAGCCATGAGATCACAGAAATTTGATGTTTCAACAAAACATCTGACAAACAGCCGGAAGAACTTCCTGAAGCTTCTTGAATTGTCCAGAAGTCTTGACGAGGAGAAAGTTGAAGAACTAATTGCCGGAAGGGATTACGAGGAGCTTGATAATTTGATCCTGAGTCATTTACTTGCCTGAAAAAGAAAGCTGCCCTGCACAAATTTGCAGGGCAGCTTTTACTTATCGGGTGGAAGATGGGATTCGAACCCACGACCCTCGGAACCACAATCCGGTACTCTAACCAGCTGAGCTACATCCACCATTTCGGAATGCAAAATAAACCCAAAAATTCAATTTTTCAAAATATAAAATTTATTTTCACAGTTAGACCCTGATTCGTATCTTTGCGCGATACAATAAATTCTGCCTGACAATTATTTTATTGAGAAACAGTTATCAGGACGAATTTTGGTTACTCTTTTCAGGATTGAGGAAAATAAAACTGATAGACAATATCTCCGGGCTGCAGCTTTTTCAG